>JAAXUL010001588.1 GCA_013336035.1 Chloroflexales bacterium | reverse complement strand
CGGCGTCGGCCTGCGCCCTGCTGGCGCGCTACGCGAGGCCGCGGCCCGCGGGCTGGCTGCTAGCCGGCGGCCTGGCCCTGGCGACACTGGCCCAGTGGCTGGCGCCGGGCGCCTTTGCGCTGCCGGGCGGCAGAAGCTGGGCGATCCTCGCCTTCGGGCTGCCGCTGGTGGGGCTGTGCGCGATGCCGGGGGTGCCGGCGGCGGCGCGGGCGACGGCGATCTGGTTTGCGGCCGCCGCTTGCGCCAACGCCTTCCTGATCGCCGAGCCGCGCACGCACTTCTATGCGGCCCACGTGCCGGCGGCCCTGCTGGTCGGGCTGGCCCTGCAAAGCGCAGAGCGTTCGAGCGCGGAGCGCAAAGCGATCGCCGCGCGCGCCGTGTCTGCGCTCGCGGCGCTGGCACTTGTCGGGGGGGGGCTGTACGGGCAGCTGGTCTACCTGCGACAGCTGCCCGAGTACCAGCGCTGGTTCCCGGCGGCGCGGCCGGCGTGGCTGGCGGGGCCGTACGGCGATGCGCTGCCCGAGGCGGGCTACTTCGGCTTCCCGCACCGCGACGGCTGGAAGGCGGCGGCCGAGCTGTTTCGCGCGGGCGAGCTGCGCGGCAGCTACGATACGAACCAGAACCGCTGGCTGGCCGGGTGGTACCTGGCGGGCCAGGCGCGCCACTGCAAGGGGCAGCCGGACCTGTATCTGATCGCCGAGGGCGAGCCGAGCGCCTACTTCCCGCCTGGCTACCACCTTGTGGCCGAGGTGACGGTGGGGCCGGGGCGGGCGATGGCGATCTATGGGCGCGAGGCCCCCGCGGGCGGGAAGCATAGCTACGCCCTGGAGGATCTGGCGGCGGCGTACGATGCGCGGCGGGCCGAGCCCCTCCCCGTGGCCGCGCTGCTCTATGAGGAGCCGGCGCGCTGCGAGGCGCCCGCCCGGGCGACGGGCGGGGCCAGCTGATTGGAGGCTTGGGCGCGCAAGAGACTGGCCCTGACGCATGGGGCCAGAGCCAGAGCCTTAGAAGAGCGAGGCCGTCTTGACCGGCCGGTCTAGCCCACCAGGCTGTGGTGATAGGCCTTGAGGAACTCGGCCCAGTGCGTCAGGCCCGGCAGCGGCGAGTCGTGCTCGTAGGCCGAGAGGTACTGCGCCGCGGTCGGCGGGAAGTAGACCGAGACCCCCCCGTCGTCGCGGTGGTCCAGCCCCGCCCCGTGCGCCAGGCGCGCCTGCTGGATCGCGCTCCCCATCGCCGTGGCCGCTGTCGCCACCTCGCCCGTCGCGCCGTTTGTCGTGAGCAGCTGCGCGAAGCGGCCCAGGTCGATCGCGTGGCGCTCTCTGTCGGTGTGCGGCTCATAGGCGTCGACGGCCGTGCGCGCCTGGGTGATGGCGGCATAGTCTGCCGGCTGCGCCTGAAGCAGCGCGCTGGCCAGGCGGTGGAGCCCCGCGCTGATCTGATCTACCTGGGCCAGATCCAGGGCCACCAGCGTGACATCGTCGCTGCCCTGATACGAGCTGATGTAGCTGTCGACGATCACGCCCGCGATGGCGGCGGCGTCCTGCCCCGGGTTGGCCGCGAGCGCCCCCAGCCAGGCGTCCCAGGCCCAGCCCTGGGCCGGCTCGAGCTCGGCCGAGGCCACGGCCACCCGGGCGTAGGGC
>JAAXUL010000795.1 GCA_013336035.1 Chloroflexales bacterium | reverse complement strand
CCAGGCGGCGTGGGCTGGGCCGCGGCCTCCTCGCGGGCGACAGCGGTGGTATCGGCCAGGGGCCGCTCGACGGGCGCCAGCGACAGCCGGTAATGGCCCGCGATCGCGCCGCCCGTCACAGTCAGGGCCAGGGTCACCCAGAGCATCATCAGGGTCGAGACGATCGGGATGCCGGTGAGGCCCTCGACGAAGGTGCAGACCACCGTGCTGAGGCAGGCGATAAAGAAGACCTTCCAGGACCACTCCTCGCTCTGGCGGATCAGGCGCCAGCTCAGGGCGACGAAGCTGATCAGCAGGAAGAAATAGCTGACGAGGCCGAGGAGCCCTTTGGTGACCACCTCGTCGAGGATGGCCTGGTGCGAGCGGTCGGGCGAGGCGCCGCGGGCCTCGATGTTGGCCAGGGCCGGCGGGTAGAATTTGTTAAAGACTACGAACATGCTCTCGGGGCCCCAGCCGATCACCGTCCGCAGCGGGTCGCTGCTAATCAGAGCAACCGTGCCGCCCGCGTGCTCGTCGCCGGTCCAGATCAGGCGCCTGACCAGGCCGGTGCCCTCGTCGACCTCGAGCAGGCGGCCCATACGGCCGAGGTAGGGCACCTGGCGCAGCTGCTCAAAGAAGGGCGCGTCCGACAGGTTGAAGGCGACCAGGAAGGCGCCGCCTGCCACAGTCAGCGCGACCCAGCCGATCAGGATCGTCCTGAGGGTTCGGGTGAGGCCCTGGGCGCCGCGGGCGCGGGCGCGGCCAATGGCCTGCCACAGCGTCAGGGTAAAGAAGACGAACAGCCCAGCGAAGAGCCCGATCCAGGGCCCGCGACTCTGGGTGAAGAAGGTCGCCACAAGCAGCAGAAGCGCCACGAGCCCCGCGCCGACGGCGTCGATGGCAAGGCCGAGGCTGTTCGGGCCTACGGGCCGGCGCGGCAGCACGAAGGCCATGCCGTAGGCCGTGGTCAGCGCGGCGACGGCGACGAGCAGCCAGAGCCACCAATCCTGCGCGCGGACGGCCGTGCCCTCGGTGACGAAGTCCTGGACGCCGCCGCCCGCCGAGGCGGCGAACTGCAGGGCGAAGACGAGCAGGTAGCCGAGGGTGAGCAGGCCCGGCCAGATGGGCACGCGCCCGCCGGCCCGGTCGTAGCCGCTGGTCAGGAGCCACCAGATCGCCGTGGCGCAGACGGCGGCGCCGGGCAGGACCCACCAGTAGCGGTAGTCGACCGTGCGGACGACGGCGCCGAACTTCAGCATAGCTAGGAGGATAAACAGCCCCGCGGCGAAGATCAGCCCGCGGCTGAGCGCCCAGAGCCACTCGCTGCGCGCGGGCTCGGCGGCGGGGGCAGAGCGCGCCTCGCTCAGGCCGGAGATGAGCCGATAGAGCGCTAGCGGCAAGACCATGATCATGTAGGCCGCGACAAAGATCGAGTTGCCCATGGTCGAGGCCACGCGGGTCGTCACATCGCCGAGCCAGGGCAAGGGGTCGACTCCGAAGTGCTGGATCACACCATAGCCGGCAACGGCGACGCTCGTCGCCATCGCGAGGGTGATCACGCGCTCGATCTGCGCGCGACGGCGCACGACCGCCACAATAGCCACGAAGAGCAGGATATATGAAAGGTTAGAGTAAGTCCCCTGGAGGCGCTGGTAGCTGCCCCAGAAGCTTGTCGCCGGAACCACCGAGGTGAAGGTGGTGAAAAGGAAGACGAGGGCGTAGACCAGGACGGGCACGGCCAGAGGTATGGCGGCAAAGCGGCGCCAGAGGGGCGGGGCGGGCGCGCCGGGGGCCTCGCTTGAGGGGGCGGGCTCGGCGGCGGGGCGTCTGTTATCGCGGGCGATCAGCCTATCGATGCCCCTGATCAGAACGGCTGTGATCGCGACGAGGGCCAGCGAGCGCAGGAGGGCAGCCTTATCGGGCTCGAAATGGCGGGCCGAGTAGAGGTTGAAGAAGATGGGGACGAGGGTCAGGGCGAGAAGCCAGGAGGCCTCGGCGATGCGCTCGCACCAGCGGCTAACGACGGTTTCTCGGGGCATAGACACTTCTTGGTTAACGATTTCCGGCGTAGGGCGCCCGACGTAGGCGCCAACAGAGGGACCTACTCAACAGCATGGAGGCTCGCTGTCCGGCGGCGCTCTTTCCATCCCGTGGCCCGCCCGATGATCTCGCGGGCGTTGGCCCGGCTGTGCTCGCTGGGGGTGCCATCGAGCATCGCGGCCAGCTCGTCGATGCGCTGGCCCTCGTCGAGGCGCCGCACATTGGTGCGCGTCCGGTCGGCGCCGAACTCTTTGCTGATGTGGTAGTGGGCATCGGCGAAGGCCGCGACCTGGGGCAGGTGGGTGATACAGACCACCTGGTGGTTGCCGGTGATCGCCCAGAGCTTCTGGCCCACGACCTGGCCGGCGCGGCCGCCCACCCCGACGTCGATCTCGTCGAAGATCAGCGTGGGGACCTCGTCGACGCGCGAGAGGATTGACTTGAGGGCCAGGAGCAGGCGGGCGCTCTCGCCGCCCGAGGCGATCTTGGCCAGGGGCTTGAGCGGCTCGCCTGGGTTAGGGGAGATCAAGAACTCGACATGGTCGATGCCGGTCTTATCGAAGGCGAGGCGACGGCTATCGACGGGCACGCCGTCGGGGGCGTCCTCGTGCTCGATGCTGGCATAGAACTGGATATTGGGCATCGCCAGGTCGCCCATCGCGCCCTCGATCTGGCGCGCCAGCTCATCGCCCACCTCGCGGCGGCGCTGCGAGAGCATGCCCGCCTCGGTGGCCAGATCAGCGAGGAGCGCGGCCTCCTGGCGCTCGAGGTCGGCGATCTGGACGGCGCTGTTCGACAGGCGCTCGATCTCGGCCTCGGCGCTGGCGGCACGCGCGATCAGCTGGGCGATATCGCCGCCGTACTTGCGCTGAAGATCGCCCAGTACGGTGAGGCGGTCCTCGATCGCGTCGATGCGGCCCGGCTCGAAGTCGAGGCCGAGGCGGTAGCTGCGCAGCGTGGTGGCCAGGTCCTCGATCTGATAGTGCAGCTCGCTGGCGATGGCGGCGATCGGGGCAACGGCGGTGTCGAGGCGGGCCAGCTCGGTGAGCTTGGCCACGACGGTCGCCATCAGCTCGAGCACGGGGCGGCCGGGCACGCGCCCGCCATCGCGGCCACCATAGAGGTCGGCGTAAGTATCGGTGGCCAGGCTGGTGATACGAGCGGCATTCTGAACGACCTGGCGCTCGCGGGCCAGCTCCTCCTCCTCGCCGGGCTTGAGCCTGGCGGCGGCGGTGTCCTCGAGCAGGAAGCGCAGCTCCTCGAGCCGAGACTGGCGGCGGGCCTCGTTGTGGCGCAGCTCGGCCAGCCCCTCGCGGATCCGGCGCAGGTGGGCGACAAGATCGCCGACACGCTCGCGCAGCGAGAGCAGATCGCCGAAGCGGTCGAGCATCTCGAGGTGGGTGCGGGCATTAAAAAGCGAGAGACCCTCGTGCTGGCCATGGATATCGATCAGGCGGCCGCCGATCTCGCGCAGGATGCTGGTGTTGACGGCGCGGCCATTGACCCGGGCGACGCTGCGGCCCGACTCGGCGCTAAGCTCGCGGGTGAGGATGACCTGGGCGTCGTCCTCGTCGAGCAGGTCGTACTCGCGCAGGATGGGGATGACCTGGGGGCAGTCATCGAGGCTGAAGACACCCTCGATGCGGGCGCGCGGGCTGCCGGCACGCACAAAGCTGACGTCGACCTTCTCGCCGCGTAGCGTGCCCAGGGCATCGATGATAATCGACTTGCCGGCGCCTGTCTCGCCGGTGAGGACGTTAAAGCCCTCGCCAAGGCGCAGGTGCAGGCGGTCAATAATGGCGAAGTCGCTGATCTGAAGCTCAAGCAGCATAAGGTCGCGACATACGAACATCAGAGCGAAATAACACGCCCACGGGCTGCATTGTACCATACTGGCGCGCAGGCTGTCAGGCCTGGGCCCACGGGACGAGTATTGGACCAACCAAAGATTGATGACGCAATCAGTCTAAAGTCTGATGAGGGGCGCCGGGGGGATCGTTATACTCTTCACAGACCGGGGCGATGGTGTGACAGACTCGCCCCGGTACATTTCCACTTCTTCCCCACTGTCGCACCCCTCAACACCCCTGACGGCTGCCGCAAGGCAGCCGTTTCCACATACATGGGGCCGAAATAATTGTAGCAGCGGCCCTGTATATTGCC
>JAAXUL010000794.1 GCA_013336035.1 Chloroflexales bacterium | reverse complement strand
GGCCGACCCGGTGCGCGGCCCAGCGGTGGTGGTCGAGTTTAGCGACACGGGGATGGGCATCCCGCCCCAGGATCTGCCGAAGATCTTCGAGCCCTTCTATACGACGCGCACGAAGGGGACGGGCCTGGGGCTGGCGGTGAGCTACAGCATTATCGAGCAGCACCACGGCGACCTGGCGGTGCGCTCGACCCTCGGCGAGGGCACGACCTTCCGCATCAGGCTGCCGGTGGCGCAGTAGCGCTCGCTGAGGTGAGGGGGCGAGCGCTCGCCGGGGCGACCCCATCGGTGATGTCAGGGGTCACCCCAGCGAATGAAGTGAGCGCTCAGGGAAGCGAGCGCTACAGCAGACCCTCGATGGGGGTGATCACGACCTGGCCACCTGGGATGTCGAGGCTGGCGATGAAGTCGTGGACCATGGGGATGAGGGCGTCGGGCTGGCCGGGCCGGGTGACGACCAGCACCTCGGCGGCGCCGGTCTCGAGGACCTGGCGGACCTTGCCGATGGGCTGGCCATCGGCGGTGACGGCGGCGAGGCCGATGAGCTGGTGGATGAAGTACTCGTCCTTGGCGAGGGGGGCGGCGTCGGCCTCGCGGATGTAGACCTCGGCGCCGCGCAGGGCGTCGGCGGCCTCGCGGTCGTTGATGCCCTGGAGGGTGAGGATCAGCAGGCCGGGCTTATGCTCGTGGAGGCGGACGAGGGTTTGCTCGCTGGTCTGGCCGCTGAGCTTGAGGTAGAGGGTGTGCACCCTGCGCGCGATGTGGTCGGGACGGTCGGTGAAGGCCTTGAGCTTGACCTGGCCCTTGACGCCGAAAGGGGCGACGACCAGGCCGATGAGGAGGAGTTCGTCAGTCATTGCAGAGATGTGAGTGCAGATTGCAGATTGGGGAAACGATCTGCAATCTGCAATCTACAATCTGCGATCATTCAATATCCACGTGGACGCGCTTGCTCTGGCGGGCGGCGGCGACGCCCATAAGGTCGCGGATGGCCTTGGCGACGCGGCCGCTGCGCCCGATCACCTTGCCGGTCTCGTCGGGGGCGACGGAGAGCTCGTAGGTGACGGTGAAGCGGCCGACGCGCTCTTTGATCTGGACGGCCTCGTGGTTATCGACCAGATTCAGGGCGATGTACTCGAGCAGGGCTTTCATAGGGGCCTCGCGGTCGAGCTACACCTCGACAGGGGCGGCAGGGATGATCTTGCCGTCGGTGTCGAGCACGTTCACGCGCTTGAGCAGGACGCTCACGGTCTCGGAGGGCTGGGCGCCGACGCCGAGCCAGTAGCGGGCGCGGTCGGCCTTGACCTCGAGCACCTTGGGCCGGCGGATCGGGTTGTAGTGGCCGATAATCTCGATGAACTTGCCGTCGCGCGGCGAGCGCGAGTCGGCGATCACCAGGCGATAGCTGGGCTGCTTAGTCTTGCCGGTGCGGCGAAGACGGATCTTAACCATAGGTGCGCAATTCCTCCGGTACACCAATACACACAACTAAGGGCGTATTATACCACAGCCCGTCAATGGGCTGTGCAGGGCGCGTGGCCCGCTACTTCAACATCCGCATCAGGTCGCGGGGGTCGATGCCGCCGGGGCCACCGGGGCCACCGCGCCCGCCGCGCCCGCCGCGCTTGCCTTTGCCGCCGCCCTGGCCGCCCGCGAGCTGCTTCATCATACGCTGCATCTGCTGGAACTGCTTGATCAGGGCCGAGACCTCGGCATCGGAGGTGCCGCTGCCCCGGGCGATGCGGGAGCGTCGGCTGTTCTTGATGAGCTCGGGGTTGCGGCGCTCCAGGGGGGTCATCGAGAAGATCATGGCCTCGATGCGCTTGAGCTGGCGCTCGTCGACCAGCTCCTCGTTGCGGGCGAGCTGGCTCATGCCGGGGATCATGCCCAGGATCTGCTGGAGCGGGCCGAGCTTGCGCATCTGCTGCATGGCGTTGAGGAAGTCCTCGAAGTCGAACTTCCCTTTGCGCAGCTTCTTCTCCATAGCCTTGGCCTGGTCGGCGTCGTACATCTGCTCGGCCTTCTCGATGAGCGAGAGCATGTCGCCCATGCCGAGGATGCGCGAGGCCAGCCGGTCGGGGTAGAAGGGCTCGAGGGTGTTGGTGTCGACCTTCTCGCCGGTGGAGAGGAACTTGATTGGCACGCCGGTAACGGCCCGCACCGAGAGGGCCGCGCCGCCGCGGGCGTCGCCGTCCATCTTCGACATAACCAGGCCGGTCACCTTCACGCGCTGGTTGAAGGTGTCGGCGACGCGAACGGCCTCCTGGCCGGTCATCGCGTCGACCACGAGCAGGCGCTCGGTGGGGTGGACGCGCTCCTCGATCTGCTCGAGCTCTTGCATGAGCGGCTCGTCGATCTGGAGGCGGCCGGCGGTGTCGATGATCAGGACGTTGACCAGATCCTTCTTCGCCTGCTCGAGGGCGTTGGCGGCGATGTCGGGCGGCTTCGCGGTGTTGCCCTCGCTGTAGACGGGCACGTTGAGCTGCTTGCCGAGTGTCTGGAGCTGGTTGATGGCGGCGGGGCGGTAGACGTCGCAGGCGGCCAGCATCACCCGGCGGCCCTTCTTGCGCAGGTGCAGGGCCAGCTTGGCGGCCAGGGTCGTCTTGCCGGTTCCCTGGAGGCCGACGAGCATGATCACCGTCGGGCCTGGGCGAGCCTCCTGGAGGGGGGCGTTATCAGTGCCGAGCAGGTTGATCAGCTCCTGGTGGACAATCTTGACCACCTGCTGGTGGGGGGTGAGGCTTTTGGTGACCTCTTCGCCGATGGCCTGCTCGGTGACCTTGGCGACAAAGTCTTTGACCACCTTGAAGTTAACGTCGGCCTCGAGTAGGGCCAGGCGCACGGCCTTCATCGCCTCGCGGACGTCGTCCTCGTCGAGGCGGCCCTTGCTGCCGAGCTTCTGGAAGACCGCCTGTAGGCGGTCGGAAAGGCTCTCGAACATAGTGTGGCGCTCGTTTCGCTGGTGATCTTTATCCCATCTATTGTAGCCTCTGGCCAGGGGGGCGTCAACATAGAGAACTGTTGGAGTAGGGCCACGCAAACGGCCCCCGCTCCGCGCTGGAGGGGGGCCGAGGGGTGTCTGGGTCGGGGGGCTAGGGGAGGGCGGGGCCGCCCTGCTCGGGCAAACGCTGCGCGTCAGCTTCGCTAACGGCGGCCCGCTCGCGCACCAGGTCGAGGGCGCGGGGGCGCGAACGGACAAGGGTCTCGATCTCGTCGATCATCGTGACAAGGCGCCGGTAGTCGCGCCTGAGAGCCTGCTCTTCAGCGTGGTCGAGCCCTTTGGTGCCAGTGCCGAGCCACTCGTCGAAGGAGGGGCCGCCGGTGCTCTCGATGGGGCGTACGGCGCTCAGGCGGCGGTAGAGCTGGGCGGCGCTGTCGGTGAGAAGGCGAATGCTGTCGATTGCCATGGTCCTGCTGGGTAATAATGCTGATGACAGGGCCGGGCCGGGGCGGCCGGCGCGGCCAGTTCATTCCAGGTCTTATGGTATACCCATAGCCAGGCTGCGTTATCGGTCTCAGGTTTTACTTTGCCCTCGTTCGCCTGGCGGGGCCGTCGAAATGGCGGTGTTTCTGGTATAATCCATAAGGAATAGGCAGAAGAACGCGTAATTATGACGCAGAATATACAGGCCTCACCATCCGCCGACAGCCCCGCGACGCCCGACCAGACGGCCATGCCGCGCCCCAGTGCCGCGCCTGAGTTCCACCCGCGCCAGCGCTTTCTGCGTGTCTCGGCCTTCTTTCTTGGCGTGGTCGCCCACATCTATGTCTGGGATATCTTCCTGAGCCGCTTCGCCCTGACGCGCTGGTACGCGCGGCGCACTGCCCAGGCGCGCTGGGTGCAGATCGCCCGCCAGTTCCGCACCCTCGCGATCGAGCTTGGCGGCATGCAGATCAAGCTCGGCCAGTTCCTCTCGTCGCGGGCCGATATTGTCCCCGAGGCCGTGCGCCGCGAGCTGGCCGGCCTGCAGGATGAGGTGCCCCCGGCGCCCGCCGGCCACGTCCTCGAGGTGATCATCGAGGACCTTGGCGCGCCGCCGAGCGAGATCTTCCTGCGCTTCGAGGAGGAGGCCGTCGCCGCCGCCTCGCTCGGCCAGGTCCACTTCGCCACCCTTCACGACGGGCGCGAGGTGGCCGTAAAGGTGCAGCGCCCCTACATCGATAAGATCATCGAGGTCGACCTGAGC
>JAAXUL010001587.1 GCA_013336035.1 Chloroflexales bacterium | reverse complement strand
GCCGTCGGCGCTGCACAGCTCCTGGGCCTCAAGGACAATCTTCTCGAGCAGGCGGTTGAAGTTCTTCTCGACGGTGAGCGAGACCCCGATCGGGATGACCACATGGAGCAGGTCGTCGGCGCGGCGCTTCTCATCTGTGATGCGCTTGAGGTAGTCGGCCTCGCGGTCGCGCAGGCCCTTCTTGAAGAGGCAGGCGCCGATGCGCGCCTTGAGCAGCACCGGGTCGAAGGGCTTGGGGAGGTAGTCGTCGGCGCCCAGCTCGACGGCGTGTACGATGCTGGCCATGTCGTCGAGGGCCGAGAGCACGATCACCGAGACCCGCGGGAGTGTCGGGTCGGCCTTGAGCGCCTGGAGCACCCCGTAGCCGTCGAGCTCGGGCATGATCAGGTCGAGCAGCACCAGGTCGAAGGGGCGGGCGCGCAGCATGTCGAGGGCCTGGCGCCCGTTGGCGGCGTGGTAGGGCCTGTAGCCAAGGCGCTCGAGCCGGCGCGCGAGCACATCGCGGTTGAGCGTGTTGTCGTCGACGATCAGGATGGCCTCGCCCGCGGGGGGTGGGGGCGAGGCTGCGGACAGCACCGCCGGCCCCTGCCGGGGGGAGCCTACGCTCCACGCTCCGACAGCGTGGGCGTTCATCAGCCCCCCCCCCGCCGTGCCGGCGGCCAGGTCGCCCAGGAGGGCCGCGGCGGCCGCGATCTTCAGCAGGTCGGGGACGAACGAGGCTGGCCCACTGTGCTCAGCTATGATCGCCAGATCATCGCAGACTTGCACCACCGTAGCGATGTGGGGCGCTAGCCGCTCGTGGAGCCCTGCCAGGGTCGGATGGGCGGGCTCGCCCTCGGGGCCGCCCAGCTGCTCGCTGATGATCGTGAGCAGGGTCCGCCCGGTGGCGACAACCTCGTCCAGGGCAGCGTAGCCCGCGGCGTCGCCGGTGTCCGCGGCCTCCTCCAGAAGCATCTCGGCGAAGCCGATGATGTGGTTCACCGGCGTGCGTAGCTCGTGGCGGATCGTCTGGAGCGCGGGTCCCTGGGCGGCGCTGTCGGCCTCGGCCTGGTCGCTGTGCTGCCTGTCCATCGGCGTCTCGATGTGCGAATATGACAACAATGCTCTGCACATCTTAAACGCGGGGCGTTGCTGGTTTCGCGGCGGCCTGGCGCGAGGGGCGGCGTGGCCGTGCCGGGGCGGGCCGAGTTATTTGTTGTCACATGCACAAATAATCACGAAGATATTATTGTATCAAGTAGCACAAGAAATGAAAAGAACTGTTGTGATTTGTTAACTTAAATTTGTCTTTATTTTACTTGAGAGGACCGTAGACATGGGTTAATTTTAAGTTACACATAGGTCTGGTGATTAATAATATTCTTTGTAGATCTGCTTCGAGGGCGTGGTCGCGCTGCCCCCGAAGCAGATCTGCGCACTCTGGCGGGGTGGGCGCCGCTAGAAGTGCCTGATCCTGGCGCCCTGCACCCCAGGGGAGCCTGCTTCTGTTCGCCGGCGAGTACTAAGGAGAGACGCATGCGTTGGTCGGTGGTAGCCCCAGCCTTTCTTGGCTTCCTGTTCGTCATCGTTGTTAGCGCCTGCGGCAGCGCCGCCCCCGCCACCCCGGCCACGAGTGTCCCGGCCACTGCCGCACCCGTCGCCG
>JAAXUL010001586.1 GCA_013336035.1 Chloroflexales bacterium | reverse complement strand
AGCGCCCAGGCCGGCTCGAAGCGGTAGAGCCGCAGGGCGAACCAGGCCTGGCGGGCCAGCAGATTGGTGAGCAGCACCTCGACCTGCCGGCTCGGCTCAGCCACGGCGGCGACCGCGGCCGCCGCCCGCCCGAAGGCGTCCTCGCCCTCCTCGTGCAGGCTCTCGATCTCATAGAACAGGAAGAGGCTCTCGAGCGCCGCGGCCAGGCCGCCCCAGCTGGCGCTCTTGATCGCGTAGCGCCACGCGGTACGCACATTGTCGAGGTCCGCATCGATGGCGGCGAGGGCGGTGCGCTGGCGGGCTCCTTTCAGGCCCGCCTCGCTGCGCGACAGCAGGCCCAGGAAGTACGCGCTGTGGGCGGCCCGCGCCGCCACGGCCTCGGCGGGCGCGTCGGCGAGGCGCTCGCCAGCGTACTGGCGCAGCAGCTCGTGCAGGTCGTAGCGGCCTGGCCCCACAGCCCGCACCAGCGAGCGGTCGGTGAGGGCGGCCAGGGTCGCGTGCCTGCTCGCCGGGGCGGCGCCGGCGCCAAGCACCTCGGCGGCGGCCTCGCGCGTGAAGCCGCCGCAGAAGACCGCGAGGCGCCTGAAGGCGGCCTGGTCGGGAGGGTCGAGCAGCCGCCACGAGTGCTCGAAGACGGCCCGCGGGCCCTTGTGGCGCTCGGGCATGCCGCGGGCGCTGCCGGCTAGGAAGTCGAGATCGCGGGCGATCGAGGAGGCGATCTCGTCGTAGGGCATCAGGCGGGCCCATGTGGCGGCCAGCTCGATCGCCAGGGGCGTGCCGCCGACCAGGCGGCAGATCCGCGCCACCGTCGCCAGATCCTCATCCTCGGGCTCGTGTCCGCCGGTCGCCCGCCGCACCCCCTGGATGAAGAGCTGCACGGCCGCCGCGTCGCGGGCCGCACCTGTCTCGTCGGGCAGGGACAGGCCGCCCACGTCGATGGTCCACTCGCCGTGGAGGGCCAGGCGCTCGCGCGAGGTGGCGAGGATCTTGAGGCCGGGCGCCCCCTCGAGCAGCTCGGCGAGCCGCTCTGCCGCCGCGGCCAGGTGCTCGAGGTTATCGACCACCAGCAGCAGCGAGCGAGGGCGCAGGTAGTCCACCAACAGATCGCGCACCTTCTCGCGCCGGAACAGGTCCAGGCCAAGGGCGTCGGCGACGGCCGAGAGGATCAGGTCGGGGTCGGTGACAGGGGCCAGTGGCACAAAGCAGGCCTCGCCGGCGAAGAGGCCCGCCGCGCGCCGCGCCGCCTCGATCGCCAGGCGCGTCTTGCCGATCCCCCCTGGCCCCAGCAGGGTGAGCAGCCGGCTGGCCGGGTCGCGCAGCAGCCGGTCGATCTGCGCCAGCTCGGCCTCGCGCCCGACGAAAGGCGTCGCCGGGGCGGGGAGGCGGGGCTCGCCGCGTTTGTCTGGGCGAGCGCTCGCCGCGCTTGCCTGGGCGAGCGCTCGCTGGGGTGAGCGCTCGCTATGTTCGCTGGGGTGGGCGCTCGCCCCAGCGAGCGCCCCGCCGCGGATCATCTCATAGAGCGCCCGCGTCTCGGCGTCCGGCGCAAGCAGCGCCGTCGCCTGCGCGTGCGCCTGGTGCAGCCAGAGGCCGAACACGATCGCCACGCCCAGCCCGGCGCACGCCATCAGGATCGCGTACTTGAG
>JAAXUL010001585.1 GCA_013336035.1 Chloroflexales bacterium | reverse complement strand
CGCCGCCGTGCTCCGGACGTTGATCTCGGCCAGGCGGACGCGCAGCTCGGCAAGTTTCGGTTCCATAATAAAACCTACCCGCGCGCGAAGCGCGCAACCCCCAGGCGCTCGCCGGCGGCCCGCAGGGTCTCGAGCTTCTTGGCGAAACAGAAGCGGGCCAGCAGGGGCGCCGTGGCCGGGTCGGCGTAGAAGGCCGAGGGCGGGATGGCGGCCACGCCGACCTCGCCGGTGAGCCAGCGGCAGAACGCGGCGTCGGCGGCGAAGCCCGTGTGGGCGATGTCGGCCATGACGAAGTAGCTGCCCTCGGTGGGCAGAGTCGGCAGGCCGGCGCGCTCCAGCGCCTCGCGCAGCAGGGCGTAGCGCTCGGCGTACTCGGCGCGCAGCAGCGCGTAGTAGTCGCCGGCGAGGGCGCCCTCGAGGGCCGTGGCCGCGGCGGCCTGCAGCGGGGTCGCGGTGGCGAAGGTGATCCACTGGTGGGCGGCCCGCAGGGCGTCGCTCAGGCGCGCCGGCCCCACGGCGTAGCCGATCTTCCAGCCGGTGACACTGAAGGTCTTGCCGGTGCTGTTGACCGTCAGCGTCCGCTCCCACATGCCCGGCAGGGTGGCGATGGGCACGTGCGCGGCCCCGCCGAAGACCAGCTGGTCGTAGACCTCGTCGGCCACCACGGTCACATTGTGCTCGACGCACAGGGCCGCGATCTGCTCGAGCTCGGCCCGCGTGAAGACCTTGCCCGTAGGGTTGTGGGGCGTGTTGAGCAGCAGCAGCCGCGTGCGCGGCGTGAAGGCGGCGGCCAGATCCGCTGGGTCGAACCACCAGCTGAAGGATGAAGGATGAGGGATGAGGGATGAATTCGGGCCATCCTCATGGTGCACGGCTGCGCTGTGCTGCGGGCGGCCTTCATCCTTCATCCTTCGGCCTTCGCCCTTTATGGGCGGGTGCAGGCGCACAAAGCGCGGCGCGCCGCCGGCCATAGTGACATCGGGCACGTAGGCGTCGTAGAAGGGCTCGAAGATGATCGCCTCGTCGCCGGGGTCGAGCAGGGCCTGGACGGCGCCGAAGATCGCCTCGGTGGCGCCGCTGGTGATCGTCACCTCGCGGGCGGGGTCCAGCTCGCGCCAGCCGTGGGCGCGCCATGTGGCGGCGACGGCCTCGCGCAGGCGGGGCAGGCCCTGGTAGGGCGCGTACTGGTTGAGGTCGGCGGCCACGGCTGCGGCGGCGGCGGCCTTCACCCACTCGGGGCCGGCGAAGTCGGGGAAGCCCTGGCCCAGGTTCACCGCCCCGCACTGCGCGGCCAGGGCGCTGATCTCAGCGAAGATCGAGGTGCCGAAGCGGCTGACGCGCTCGGCGACGCGGGGGGTGCTCATGCTCTGCTCCTGCTGCGGGCGCTCAATCTGGCGTAAATGGTACCATGCCCTGTGGAAAAGCGACAGCCGTGCAGCCAGAGCGACAAACATCACATGCGTTGCCGCGAGGGCTGCTATACGCTAGGGGCGGAGAGCCGCCTGTGATCCACGGAAAGACCCTGCTCGATGCCCGCCACACCCGCCCCCGCCCCCGCCGCGCGCGCGCGCCTTCGTCACGTGGCCCTGCCCAGCGAGCACGGCGGCTGGGCGCTGCTGCTCGAGCCAGATCGGAAGAGCGTC
>JAAXUL010000793.1 GCA_013336035.1 Chloroflexales bacterium | reverse complement strand
GGCGCCGATGCCGCCGCCGCGCGCTGCGGGCGTGTAGCGTAGCCCGGCCGGGCTGTGGGTCTGGTCGTGGAAGACCAGCACGCCCTGGTCGACCTCGCTGAGGCCCTGGATCGGCGCGCCGATAGCGAAGTGGTGGGGGTAGCCCTGGGCCACCACCCCTAGGGCCACGCTGGCCTCATCGCGCCAGCGTGCGGGCGGCATCCGGTCGAGGCGTCTGGTGATCGCGGCCTCGATATAGGGCAGCAGATCATCCTCGAGGCGGGGCAGCACCGCCTGGGCCTCCATATCGCGCAGGCTACAGCGCAGGCCGACCACGCGCGGGCCCTGGTCGGTGACGACGCAGTCGACGCCCAGAAAGCCCCAGTAGGGCAGCCCCTCGCGCGCGAGGGCGGCCACGATAGGCTGCACGATGCGCGTCTGCAGAAACGCCCCGAGCTTTTGGGCGTAGGCGGAGTTGCCGGTGATGGCGCCCATGCCGGGGGCGACCGCGCTGTCGGGCGCGGGGCCCAGGCTGTCATAGGTGCGGGTCGGCAGCAGAGGCAGCGCGGTCGTGCCGTCGGTCAGGGCCGAGCAGCTGACCGTCACGCCCGGTAGGTGCTCCTCGATCACCACGCCGGTGCTACTGCCGTCGATCGGACGGTCGGCGAAGCTCGAGCGCAGCGCCTCGAGGGCGGCGTAGCGGTCGTGGTAGACGCCCTCGCCTCCCTCGGGGCGGTCGGCCTTGACCACCACTGGCAGAGGCCTGGCGGCGAGGTATTTCTCGGCTGTGGTCAGGTCGGCGCAGGCGCGCCCCGGGGCCACGGGCAGGCCGTGGCGCTCGAGGAACCCGCGGGCATAGCAGCGGCTGCGCTCGAGCTGTGTGGCCCGCTGCGGGGGGCCGCAGACGCCAATGTGCATCGCGATGACCTCGTCCACCAGCCCGGCGGCCAGGGGCGTGCTGTCGGCGGGCACGATCAGATCGACGCCCTCGTCGAAGGCCCAGCGCGCCACATCCACCGCGCTGGCCGGGTCGATCTCGACCATAGGCGCCAGCAGCGTAGCCCCTCCATTACCAGGGGCCACCAGCACATCGGCCGCCGCGCTGTTGAAGAGCTTCCAGACCATAGCGTGGGCGCGGCCGTCCGCGCCCAGAACGAGGATTTTCATAGGCGTTCAGCTCGCCGAGCGTGATCGTGCAGAGTCGATCAGGTTCCTCAGCAGCATAGCGTTGGTGACCGGCCCGGTACCCCCCGGCACGGGCGTGATCGCCCCGGCGACCTCGACCACCGAGGCGAAGTCTACGTCGCCCACCAGGTTGCCGTCGGCGCAGACATTGGTGCCGAAGTCGACGACCACGGCCCCGGGGCGGATCATCTCGGCGGTGACTAGGCCCGGCCTGCCGACGGCCACACAGACGATCTCGCACTCGCGTAGCACTGCCGCAAGCTCGGCGGTGCGCGAGTGGCAGATTGTCACCGTGGCGTCGGCCTGCAGCAGTAGCTGGGCCATAGGCCTGCCGACGATGGCGCTGCGGCCCACCACCGCGGCCCGCCTGCCGCGCAGGGCCACCCCATTGCGCCGCAGCAGCTCCATGCCGCCGGCGGGCGTGTTGGGCACAATGCTGGGCCGCCCCTGGGCCAGCAGCCCGGCGTTGATCGGGTGGACGCCGTCAACATCTTTCTGGTAGTCGATCGCCAGGATCGCCCCGGTGGCGTCGAGGTGGGCCGGGAGGGGCAGCTGCACGAGGATGCCATCCACGGCCTGTTCGCCGTTGAGCGTGTGGATGATCGCGCGCAGCTCCTCCTGGGGGGCGTCGGTGGGCAGCAGCTCGTGGTGGAAGGTGGCGCCGACGCTGTTGCAGAGCTTGCCGATCGTGCGGACGTAGCGCGATGAGGCGGGGTCGTTGCCCACCTGCACGACGACGAGGCTGGGCGCTCGCCCGAGCACCTTGGCCAGGGCTGCGATCTCGGTCTGGGCCTCGGCCTTGAGCTCATGCGCGAGAGCCCGGCCGTCGAGGATCGTTGCTGTCATAAACCTACTGGTTGATCCTTCCGCGTACTATCTCGACGATCCCCTCGGTCTCCTCACTAAGGCCGATGATCATATCGGTGATCTGGGCGCGGGTCTCGCGGACAAAGATCTGCTCCTCAAGGCCGGCGAGGTTGATCTCGATATTGAGGATGGCGCTCTGCACGCTGGCCCGGGCCAGCATCGCGGCGACACCGATATCGCTGACGATCAGACGGCCCACGCGAGGGGCCAGGGCGGTGCACAGGGGCAGAATGGCGGCGGCGGCCTGGGCGGCGCGCAGGGGCACAATGGCGGCCTGGCGGGTTACCTGCTGGATGGCGGACTGGCGTGTGGCGGCGTCGGCCTCGGTCGTGCGGGGCAGCTTGTAGGCCGCCGAGAGCCGCCCGAAGACCTCGATATCCTGCTCGGCAAGCTCCTGCAGCTCGCGCCGCAGCGCCTCGGCGCGGGCCTGGATGGCGCGCACCTCTTCGTCGATATCCGCATACTGCTTCTTGCCGGCGGTCAGGGCGCAGACCATGCCGACAAGGCCGGCGGCCATCGCGCCGCTGAGGGCGGCCACGCTGCCGCCGCCCGGGGTGGGGGCGCTTGAGGCGAGGGCGTCAAGGAATGCGCCGACCGGCTGCGCGTCGAGTGGCTCGGCCATGGACACTCTCCTTAGTCTAGCCTGGGCGGCATACCGGTCCGCCCGCAGCCCCATTATAGCAGTCTGTGTTTCTCGAGATGTGCTAAACTCTGCGGGGAGTAATCGCGCGCTGGTGCGGAGAGAGCTATGAAGACCGTTCTGTTCACTGGCCCGGTGGGGATCACCGCCCTCGCCGCCGCCGCCACAGCCGCCGCCGCCGCCGCGGGCGGGTCGCGCGTGCTGCTGGCCAGCGTTGGCCCCTCGCACCCCGTCGCCGCCATTGCTGGCATACAGCCGCCCGCCGCGCCCCAGCCCCTCGCCGCCGGCCTCGACCTCTGGTGCCTCGACCCCCTCGCCGATATGAACTCGCTCTGGGGGGCGATCTGGCCGTCAAGCTCGGCCCCCATTACGGGCGACGAGCTGCCGGTCATCCCCGGCATCGACCTCTTCCTCGCGATCGCCCATCTGCGCGGGCTACCCTCTTACGACCTTGTCTGTGTCGACGGCGGCCCGCCCGAGGCGCTGCTGCGCGCCCTCGGCATCCCCGACGCTTTCCGCTGCCTGGTGCGCCTGCTGATCGGCCTCGACCGCGGCCCCGGCCGCTCGAGCACCTCGATCGCGCGCGCCATTATCCCGACCGGCCTGCTACCTATGCCCCTCGAGTGGCTGGGCTGGGTCCAGGATGCCCGCGTCCACCTCGAGCGCCTGCGCGATGAGGTGATCGCCCCGGCCAGCATGCAGGTGCGCTATGTGTTCTCCCCCGACCGCGGTAGCCTGGCCGACGCTCAGCTAAACCTGCCCACCCTGCAGCTCTTCGGCCTGGCCGTCGAATCGCTCGTGGCCGGCCCGCTGCTCCCGCCCGCCCCTGGCCTCGAGGCCCTGGCCGCCGAGCAGGCCGCTACGATCAGCCAGGCCGGCGCGATCTTCCACGGCCGCCCGGTCTATGGCCTCGAGGCGGTAGCCACCCCCGATGGCCTCGAGACCCTCACCAGGCTCGGCCTGCGTCTCTACGGCGCCGACTCGCCCCTGCCTGGCCCGCCCCTGAATCCCCCGGTCACGGTGGGGGGGCTGCCCGAGCCCTATATCACCCTCGACCTCCCCGGGCTGCCCCGCGAGGCCCTGGGCCTCACGCTTAGCGGCGACGAGCTGATCGTCAGGGCCGGGCCCTACCGTCGCCACCTGCTGATGCCCGAGGGCCTGCGCGGGATCACCGCCATCAAGGCCTCGCGGCAGGGCGAGAAGCTGATTATCCGTCCGCGCAAGTAGTCTAGAGAACGTTTCACCATGGTCAGGCCCCCTATCTCTCTCTCCGGCCGCGTCGCCGTGATCACGGGCAGCACGCGGGGTATCGGGCGCACCATCACCGAGCGCTTCGGCGCTGCCGGCGCTCGTATCGTCGTCTCATCGTCGCGGCCCGACGCCGTCACTCAGGCTGTGGCCGACCTGCGCGCCCGCGGCGTCGAGGCGACGGGCATCGCCTGCGATGTGTCCGATCGGGCCCAGGTCGAGGCCCTGCTCGGCCACGCGCTGGCCACCTACGGCCAGGTCGATATCTG
>JAAXUL010000792.1 GCA_013336035.1 Chloroflexales bacterium | reverse complement strand
TGGGAGGAGTCTTACTATGGCCACGGAGCAGAAACCGATCCGCTTCTCACCGCAGTATAAGCTGATCTCGGTGGCCCTCGTGGTCGTCCTGACAGTCTGGTTTCTGCTGGCCGTCCAGCATATGCTGACGCCGTTCGTCGCGGCGATCATCACGGCCTATCTCTTCAACCCTCTGGTGGGATGGCTGCAGCGTCGCACGGGCGTGGGCCGTGTGCTGTGGATCGCCGTGCTCTATGTGCTGGCCTTCCTGCTGATCTATGGCCTCGGCACCCTGTTCTGGCCGCGCGTCGCCCAGCAGTCGCGCGACCTGGCCGCCACGGCGCCTGCGATGGCGGTCCAGATCCAGGGCTTCTTCCAGGGCCATGAGCAGATCGAGTTCGGCGGCCTGGTGATCGACCTCGCCCCGATCGAGGAGCAGCTGATCGGCGTGGTTAGCGACCTCGGCCGCCGCGCCAGCGAGAGCGTCCCGCACCTGGTCTTCTCGGCCCTCGAGAGCCTGATCTTCACCCTGGCCTATCTGATCGTCAGCTTCTACCTGCTGCTCCAGGCCGGACAGCTCAAGCGCTGGGCCGCGGGCCTCATCCCGGCCCCCTACCGCGCCGAGATCGGCGCCCTCGGCACGAAGGTCGACGCGGTCTTCAGCGCCTACATCCGCGGCCAGCTGATCCTGGTGGTGCTGATGTCGGTGCTGCTCTACATCCCGCTGTCGATCCTGCAGGTGCCCAACGCTCTGGTGATCGCGACCGTCTCGGGCGTCCTCGAGATCATCCCGATCATCGGGCCATGGTCAGCCGCCGGCATCGCGATGACCGTCGCCCTCTTCCAGACCGAGGTGCCCTTCGGGATGTCGAACCTGGGCCTGGTCGCCGTGGTCGGCCTGGTCTATCTGATCCTGCGCACGGTCGAGGAGAATATCATCCTGCCGCAGGTGATGGGCCCCCTGGTGACCCTGCACCCGGCGGTGGTCATCTTCGCCCTGCTGGCCGGCGGCGCCCTGATGGGCCCCTTCGGGCTGTTTATCTCGATCCCTGTGGCCGCAGTGATCCGGATCGTCCTCGCTTTCCTTTACCACAAGATCACCGACCAGCCTGAGCTGCCCCCGTCGCCACCCGCGACCGACCAGTCGCCCGAGGCCGATGCGGCGCTGCAGGCCGCGGCCGCCCGGGCTCGGCACAGCTCCCACTAACGAGATCACTATGCTGGCTTTTTCCCATGACCCCGACGCAGGCACGCTGTATGTCTATTTTACCGAGCTGGAGGCCGGGCAGGCCGTTGAGAGCCTGGAGTATCCGGCCCACCTGCTGCTCGACGCCGAGGGGCGCGTCTTCGGCCTGCGCCTTGCGCTCGACGATGAGGTGACCCTGGCCCAGCTCGATCTGGCCCTCGACAGCGACTACGAGCGCCTCGATATGGAGAGCGGGCGCCTGACCATCTGCATCGCCGACGAGGCCCCCGCCCGGAGCGTGCCCCTGTCCGAGACCGCCATCCTCGACCTTGACCGCAACGAGACGGTCCTCGGCATCGAGCTCGCCGTCCCCGAGTGGCTGCGCACCCCCGAGGCCCTCGCCCGCCTCGCCCCCCTGATGGTCGCCCTCGATGACGATGAGGCCGGCGGCGATGGGCCGGTGGTGTTCGAGATCGAGGATGAGGCCGACGAGGCCGACGAGGCCGACGAGGCCGACGAGGCCGACGAGGCCGACGAGGCCGACGAGGCCGACGAGGCCGACACCAAGACGCCCTCCGACCACGCGGAGGCGGGCGCCGAGCAGCAAGCGCCCGCCGCGCAAGGCAAGAAGCCGATAACGGTCAGCCTCCCGCGCGCAATGGTGCGCTCGGGCTTTGTGGCCCTGGTGGGCAAGCCGAACGTCGGCAAGAGCACGCTGCTGAACGCACTGCTGGGCCAGAAGGTGGCGATCGTCTCGCCGCGCCCGCAGACAACGCGCGTGCCTATGCGGGGCATCCTGACCAAACCCGGGGCCCAGATCATCTTCATCGACACGCCGGGGATCCACCAGCCCAGCCACGCCCTCGGCAAGCTGATGGTCGACCTGGCCGAGAAGACCCTGCCTGGCGCCGACGTGATCGGCTTCATGGTCGATATCAGCCAGCCGCCCAGCCAGCTCGACCAGCGCATCGCGGCCCAGGTGCAGCGGGCCCGCGGCAAAAAGCTGCTGATCCTCAACAAGGTCGATATGCGGCCCCGCGACCCGGGCGGCTACCTCGACGAGTACCGCGCCCTTGGCCCGTGGGAGCTAGAGCTGGCAATCTCGGCGCGGCGGCGCCTGGGGCTGGCGACCCTGCTTGACGAGATCGTGGCCCGCATGCCCGAGGGGCCGCCGCTCTACCCCGACGAGCAGCTGACCGACCAGAGCGAGCAGCAGCTGGCCGCCGAGTTCGTGCGCGAGAAGGTGCTCTACAATACGCAGCACGAGGTGCCGCACGCCGTGGCCGTCGAGGTCGAAGAGTGGGAGGAGCGCGAGCAGGCGACCTTTATCCGTATGACGATCAACGTCGAGCGGGACGGGCAGAAGGCGATCCTGATCGGCTCCGGGGGCTCGATGCTGAAGAAGATCGGCACGGCGGCGCGCTACGAGATCGAGCGCATGCTCGGGCGCCAGATCTTCCTTGAGCTGTGGGTCAAGGTGCGCCCAAACTGGCGGGATGACCCTTCGGCCCTGGGGTGGCTGGGGTACCGGGCGAAGGACTGGAGCTAGCCGCCGCTGCAACAAAATGGCGCCACGAAGCGTAGATAGGATGTGCGTCCCGCTTGCCGGGTCGCTGCGGCTGTGCTACGCTGGAGGCGCCTTGATGGCTCAGTACGCCCGAACGGCCGGGGCTCAACCGCCCCTGGCCACCCCTGTATGGAGCGCTATGCCCGAGGTCACGCAGATCCTCTGCCCGAAGTGCCACAGGTCGAACCTGCGCCACGCGCGGTACTGCCAGCACTGCGGGCACGATATTGTGCTGAATAACGACGCCCCGAGCGATGAGCGGCGCTATGTGATCACGCGGGTGATCAAGCAGGGCGGCCAGGGCGCTGTCTACGAGGGCATCGACGGCTCTGGCAAGGTCTATGCGATCAAAGAGATGCTCGACAAGTTCACCGACCCCAAAGAGCGGGCCGAGTCGATCGAGCGCTTTAACGCCGAGGCCGAGATGCTACAGCGCATCAGCCACCCGCGCATCCCCCGCGTCTACAGCCACTTCCGTGACGAGGGCCGCCACTACCTGACCATGGACTTTGTGCGCGGCGAGGACCTGGAGGAGATCGTTGATCGTGAGGGCAAGCTCGATGAGGCCCAGGTGCTGGTGTGGGCCGATCAGATCTGCGATGTGCTGGGCTACCTGCACGGCAAGAACCTGATCTACCGTGATATGAAGCCCTCGAATGTGATGATCGACCGCGCGGACGGCGGGATCAAGGTGGTGGACTTCGGCATCACCAGGCTGTTCAAGCCGACCGAGCGGGGCACCCAGATCGGCACGCCCGGCTACGCGCCGCCCGAGCAGTACCAGGGCCTCGCCACCCCCCAGTCGGACATCTACGCCCTCGGGGCCACGCTGCACCACCTGCTGACGGGCCGCGACCCGACCGACCAGATGCCCTTCTCGTTCCCGCGGGCCGACACGGTGCCAGGCGTGAAGGTGTCGACGCGCACGGCCGACGCCCTTGAGAAGGCGCTCCAGAAGGTGCCCCAGGACCGCTTCGCCACCGTCGATGAGCTCTGGGCGGCCCTGCGCCCCGAGCACGCCCCGCGCGAGGCCCCTGCGCAGCCCCAGCAGGGCCAGGTGCGGGTGTCCCCGACGACGGTGCGCATCCCGCAGCCCGCGGCGGCCCAGGTGAGCGCCCCGCCCGCCATGGCCTCCAGCGTGCCCGCAGGCCCGGTCACGCGCCCGGCGACCACCCCCCAGCCCCCGGCGCGCCCGGCCCCGCCGAAGGTGCAGCCACGGCGCGGCTTCCTGGCCGGCGTGGGCGCGTTCATCAGCAACCTGGTGCGCACGGTCCTGACCTTCGCGCTGCTGGCCGCGATCGGCCTCGGGGTCTATGTCTACTTCGAGCGGCCGGCCTGGGCCGAGCCCTACGTGGGCCCCATCATCGAGGTCGTGCCGGGGCTGCCCACGGCCGCCCCGACGGCGCCGGCGGTGCCCTCGGGCCCGGTCGCCTTCGAGCTCCAGGTGACGGTGCCC
>JAAXUL010000791.1 GCA_013336035.1 Chloroflexales bacterium | reverse complement strand
CACCGGTTTGTCATTTCGCCGGCGCGGCCAGCGCTCCGAGGCTTAGCGGAGCAGCCTGGAGGATCGCCGTGACCACGACGGCTACCCCTGGCGTGCCCCACGGCATCCTCCGGCAACGGAGAGGATCGCCACCATGGCACCGCCGCCACCACCACCCGACACCCTCGGTGCTCCCGAGGATCTGCCCGTACCCCTCATCAACTCGCTTGCCCTCGACCTGCTGCTCGCCCGCGACCCGTCGCGCGCGGCCGCCCTGCTGCGGCTGCTTCCCGGGGAGGCCTACATCACGCTGGCCGAGCGCCACGCCGCGCTGGCCCACACCTCCCTCACGCGCATCCTGGTCGAGTGGGCCGAGCTGCTCGAGCTGACGGGCAGCCCCAAGGTGCCGCCGCGCCCACGCACGCCGCGGCGGCCCTCGATCACCCCCAGGCCCACGATCCCGCGACGACCGCCGCGCGCACCCCACGGCCCCGGCGACGGCAGGCGGCGCCGCTGGCCGCGCATCCGCATGCGCAGTCACTGCATACCCGCCTGGGCCTGAGCCACAGCACCCGCGAGTGGGGCGGCCCCGGCGCGAGAGGCGGGCCGCCTCCCGTAGACCTGGGGCTTCATCACGGCGCTGTGGTGCGGGCGGCATAGGGTGGGGTTGCCAGCTCCCGACCCTTCACCAGGGGCGCTTCCGCCGCGCGCTGCGTGTCACCCTGATGCCCAATGCACGCTGCGCATCTGGAGCACCGATGCCCGCACCCTTCTGTGACCATGCCAGCCGCTAGCGCTCCCGCGCCCACCAACGGTGGCCCTGAGCGCCCCAGCCGAGAGGGAGACGATGCGAGACGCCATCTTCGACCGCATGCACTTCATCGCCCAGTTCGAGCTGCGTGCCCTCGTCGAGGAGCTGCTGGACGCCCCCGACGAGGCAGGCCGCCAGGAGGTCGCAGCGGCGATGCGCCTGTGGCTCCGCTGCCACTGCGAGAGCTGCGGCACCCTGATCCGCCGTGAGCTCCGGCGGCGCGGCGAGGAGTACTGCTTCGTCTGCTTCCCGCCGCCGGAGCGCGACGATCTGCCGCCCACCCCACCGGCGACGCAGGAGCCAGACGATGTCCCGTTTTGAGCCGCCGAGCCGGCCCCACGAGGGCCAAGGGCGTAGCGTGCACCCACGCCTGCCACCCGCGCCACCACCGCGCCGCCAGGCCGCCACCTGGCTCTGGCCCGCCGCCCTTCTGACCCTGAGCGCGGCGCTGCTCTGCGCGCTGCTCGCCCTGCTGATCTTCGACCGGGCCTTTCTCATCGGCGCCATGCGCGCCGTGATCGTCACCTTGCTCGCCGGCCTCGTCGGAGGCCTCGCCCTCGGGCTGCTCTGGCTCTACCGGCGCGCCCAGCGCGCCGGTGTCCTCACGATGCAGCATGGCCAGCCAATCGACGTGCGCGATGTGCGAACCCTCACCCACCTGACCGCCGTCGGTACGCTGGATCACCACTATGCCGTGGAGCTGATGCGAGCTGAGCGCAGCATGTTCCCGAACCTTGCCCACTACGCCGTACGTAGCGATCTCCGCGAGCCTGCGGCGCCCGCCCTCATGGGCGAGGTCGTGGCCGCCCTCCCCACATCGGCGCTCC
Organism: Chloroflexales bacterium; assembly: GCA_013336035.1. Taxonomy (GTDB): domain Bacteria; phylum Chloroflexota; class Chloroflexia; order Chloroflexales; family Chloroflexaceae; genus CAIWXH01. Next base: position 2,578 of record JAAXUL010000791.1, on the reverse strand, counting down.
CGGCCTTCGACGTCCACACGCCGCGCCTGGCTCAGATCCGGGCCTGGGGCCACATCGGTAGCGAGCCCGCCCGCCTGCTCGTCGGCTACACCGCCAGCGCCCCCCAGATGATCACCCTTGCCACCACCGGCTTCATCGCCGTGGCCGGCCAGCCCCGCGTCGGCAAGAGCGTCACCGCCAGCCTCCTGCTCGCCCAGGCCGCATTGCATGGCTGGCACATCGCACTCTGCGACCCCCACGGCCACCAGGAGGATGGCCTGCTGCGCCGCTGTGCGCCCATCTCCGGCAGCTGCATTCGCCAGGCGGTGACACCCGAAGAGATCAGCGAGACGATCGCCTTCGTCGACAAGATCGGCCGCCACCGCCTCGCCGGCAGCCGCGCCGGCGCCCCTGTCTTGTTGGTGATCGACGAGTTCACCAAGCTGGCGCTGCGCCGCGAGCTGCCCGCCGACGTGCTGGCCCTGCTCACCGCCATGGCCGTCGAGCTGAGCAAGGTCAAGGTCCACGGCATCCTGATCGGCCAAGACTGGACGGGTGACCTGCTGGGCGGGCAGCTCGGGCCGCCGCTGCGCCGCGCCATCACCGCCCGGATCATCCACCGCAGCGACCCGCAGAACGCTGAGTTTCTCATACCGCTCCCCGCCCTCGCCCGTCAGGCAGCCACCCTCGAGCGCGGCTCCGCCATCCTCTGGGGCGACGACGCGCCCGTAACGGTTAACGTCCCCCTGCTCGGCGAGCAGGATATGCGTTACGCCGCTCAGGGTCGGGCGCCCAAACCCTACACCCCCAGGGGGACGACGACGCCCACCGTAGCGATACCGCAGCCACCGCCAGCTCTGGCCTCACTCGACGACCGCATCATCGCCCTGCTCGCAACGAGCGGCCAGCAGCTCGACGGGAACGCCATCGCCGCACAGCTGGGGGACGACCTCCAGCAGGTGCGGAACGCCCTGACGCGCCTGACCCAGGCGGGCCGAGTCACCCGCCACGGCGCAGCGCGCAGCTACACCTACGCGGCGCCATGAGCTACTCATCATGATAGCCCGGCTTCGCGGATTCCGCACCCTGGTGCTGTTATGAGCCTGTTATTATGATCAAGGAGCCACCTCGTGTCCCAGCCAGACCCCTATCAGACGCGTCCGCTCCCGCCGCTGACCCAGACCCTCGCCCGCCCGGTCCAGCTCCCGCTGGGGGCCATCGCCGCCCTGATCGTCGTGCCTGCCCTGCTCCTCACGGGCCTGGTCCTCTGGTGGGGCAGCACCCAGCGGCCCGCCCCCCTGCCGGTGGTGCTGCTCGCCACCCCGACCCTCGGCGTGCCCCACGCCGCGACTGCCCCCACCCTGCCCCGCGCCACCGTCGCCTACGCGGCGCCGGGCGGACAGGTGGTGGGGGCGCTGGAGCCGGGCCGGGCCTACCAGGTCGTTGCCCGGAGCGGGCTCGCCTGGGTACAGCTCGACGTTGCCCTCCTGGGCGAGCCAGCCAATCTGGTGTGGGTGGCCGCGGACGCGGTGCCGGAGATGCGTGTGGCCGCCGGCGTCACCGACCTCGCCACGCCCGAGCCCACCGCGGCACCCCAGGTGGTCTACGTCGCCGCGCCCGCCGCTGGCGCTGCCCCGGAGGCGCCCGCGCCCGCGGCCGAGGTCGTGACCCAGCTCGTACCCGCGCCCACCCCGGCCATGCTCATCCCGCCCGAGCCGTCCACGCTGCGCTCAGTGGTGGTGCGGCCGTTCCCGACCACCCCGCCGTGCAGCCTGCGGGAGCTCGGGTCGGTGCTCAGGATCTGCAATGGGGTCACGCCGTAGCCAGGAGAGGTAACGAGCGGGCACCGGCACCACCATGCGCCCGCCGCCGCGAGGAGTCCCCCATGACGCCACCACCGGCCACACCACCCGCCCGCGAGCGCAGCCTCGGCCTGACCCTCTGCCAGCTGGCCGTGCCCGCCTTGGCCATCCCCTCGGCGATCGGGGTCGCGCGCTTCTTCAGCGTCGCCGATGGGGCAGGCCACTGGACCGTCCAGGGGGTCATCGCCGCCACCGGCTTCGAGCTAATGAACGTCGGCCTCTCCATCCTCGACATCCGCCACCCCGCCCTGCACCCGACCGTGCAGCGGGTGCGCTTCTGGTCGACCGCGATCACGCTCAACGTCATCGCCCACTACGGCGCACGCGTCCCGGGCCTCGACCGGCTCGACGTGGTGGGTGGCCTGCTCGCCCTGGTCGCCTCCATCCCCCTGGCCGTGCTGTACGTGGCGCTGGCGGGCCTGCTGCACGCGCACAGCGAGCGCGACCACACGGAAGCCGATGACCGCACGAGGGTGAGCACCGAGCTCGCGAAGCTCCGCGAGGAGCTCGCGGCACGGGCGCGCGACCTCGCAAGGGTGAGCGCCGAGCTCGCGAGCGCCCGCGAGACCCACGCGACCGAGCTCGCGAGGGTGCAGGCAGCGGCTCGCGAGGGTTCGCAGGGCCTCGCGGCGGAGCTCGCGGGGCTCCAGACCACCCTCGCGAGCGAGCGCGAGCAGCTCGCGAGGGTGACCGTACAGGCTCGCGAGGGAGAGACCCGGGCCCGCGAGGAGCTCGCG
>JAAXUL010000160.1:1344-11729 GCA_013336035.1 Chloroflexales bacterium | reverse complement strand
GGGGTGCTCGCCGGCGGCCACCAGGCCGGCGATATGGGCGATGTCGGCCATAAGAATGGCGCCGACCTCATCGGCGATCTGGCGCATGCGCGCGAAGTCGATAATGCGCGGGTAGGCGCTGGCGCCAGAGGTGATCAGCTTCGGGCGGACCTCCTTAGCCTTGCGCAGCAGGTCGTCGTAGTCGATCTGGCCTGAGGTCGGGTCAACGCCGTAGAATTGCACGTTGTACCACCGGCCAGAGAAGTTGACCGGGCTGCCATGGGTGAGGTGGCCGCCGTGGTCGAGGCGCATACCGAGGAAGCTATCGCCGGGCTGCAAGAGAGCGGTGAAGACGGCGATATTGGCCTGGGCGCCGCTGTGGGGCTGGACGTTGGCGGCGTAGGCGCCAAAGAGCTGGAGGGCGCGGTCTATCGCGATCTGCTCGACCACATCGACAAACTCGCAGCCGCCATAGTAGCGCTTGCCGGGGAGGCCCTCGGCATACTTATTGGTAAGGATCGAGCCCTGAGCCTCCATCACGGCGAGGCTAGTGTAGTTCTCGCTGGCGATCAGCTCAAGGCCGACCCGCTGGCGACGGGTCTCACTCTCAATGGCGGCGGCAATCTGCGGGTCAGTCTGGCGAAGGTGGTCTAGCATTCCTGGTTCTCCTGGTGGGGCGTAGCCTGTGGCTGCACTCATCTGGGGCCGGGCCTGATCTGGCGCTTATGGGACCGGGTACGGGCTCGAGGTGCCCGCGAAGAGATTGATCTGGGCGCGTGCGATAACATCGCCGCGAGCGTTAATGTCGGCCACCTCGACGGTCACCAGACGCCCCGCCTGGTCAGGGATCTCGTATTCGACGAAGAAGCTGGCCGGCTGGCCGGGGGTGCCATCGACTCCGAAGACAAACCTGGCGACATAGCGCCCGCTGCCGTCGATCACGCTCAGAGTCAGGTCGCCCTCGGAGGGATAGAGCGCGGCGCGACCCGAGACCGACAGGCGTGTGCCGATCCGAGAGCCGCTAGTCGGGCTGTCGATCAAGATCTGCTGGGCGGTCGTGGGCGCATAGCGGGCCGAGCGCTCGGCGCGAGCGACCACGGCGCCGCTGCGGGCGTCGATCTCGGCCAGCTCGATCAGAACTCTGTCGCCCGCGGGGGCCAGGTAGGCGAGGGTGGCATTGAAGCGGCCGGCCTGACCGGCCTGGCCGCTCACCGGGATGGTGCCGCGGGCAAGCTCGGCGCCGCTGGGCTCATAGAAGCGGTAGCGGAGGGTGCCGCCGGAGGGGTACAGGGTTGTGCGCCCGCTGACCCGCACGGGGCTGCTGATGACCTGATTATCGGCCGGCTCGTCGATGAAGATCTGCTGGCTGACCGGCACTGGCGTGGGCGGCAGCGGCGTGGGCAGCACGACAGGGCCGAGGTTGGCCCGCACCTCGCTGCCAAGGAGGCCGAGGAGGATATCGTAGGGCGGGCGGTTCTCGGGGTGGAACTCCATGCGCCGCCGCTCGAAGTACTGGACTGTGTAGTCGCCGCCGCCCAGGCGCTCGACGATCTGATCGGTGATGGGGAAGCCGAAGCGGGCCAGGCCGCCGTTGCGCTCCCAGTTCGCGAGGAAGCCGCCGCACATGTAGTAGCCGGTCTCGGCGAAGCCGCGGCAGCCGGGCTGCGGGGGCTGACCGAGGGCGCGGAACTGCCAGGGTCGGCCCTGCTGGGCTAGGCGCTCAACGCCGAGGCGACCGGCGAGGACGCCCTTGCCCTCGTTGCTGTGGTCTTCAACGCGGTCGCGCTCGAACCACTGGACGGGGCCGGTCCAGCCCTCAACGGTCTCGGTTTGGAGCGGGGTAAGCGGGTAGCCGAAGACGGGCAGGCCGCCGTTGCGCTCCCAGTACTGGCGGACAGGGCCAGAGATACAGTTGCCGGTCTCGGGGAAGCAGCGGGCATCGGTCTGGGCTCGGGTCGCGCCGGCGGGCATCAGAGTCAGGGCTGTGAAAGTGAGTAAGATCAGCGTCAGCAGGCGCCGCATCAGTATCCTCCTTCGGCAGCGGGTGCGGGCGGCCGACCACTATGGCGGCCGTATGCGAGATAGCTCGCGCACAAGCTGGACAGCGCTGGCGGTAGCCCGGTCACGAATGGTGTTCTGGTCGTACCCATGCTGCGCTAGTATCTCGCTGCTCGGCCTACAATGGTGCGAAGGGGCTGGCCATCCTGGGAGCGACATTGTCGCCCTCGAGCTGCGGGGCGCGCCGCTGCTCGCCGTTGACCAAGTGCTGGACGTGCTGGCAGGCACCCTGATCAGCCCGCCGGCGGTAGACCGCGGCGGCGAGAGGGTCGTCCTCGAAGCGGGCCTCAGGGGTCACCCAGGCAGCCATCACACCATCGGGGAGCTGTGGGGCCAGCGAGTCGCAGATCTGGGTCGGGGTAGTGATCTTCATGTGCGGTGAGGCGTGAGGTGTGACGGGGGCGCCACACGGGCCCACCGCACACCTCACCGTTCGCTACGAGACGCTCTCGCCTGGCTTGAGGGCGATGATCTGGGTGGCGGCGCCGAACTCGGCGCAGGCGGCGACGAGGGCCGCGGGGGTGCCAGCCAGGATTGGGAAGGTGCCAAAATGGGAGGGGATGGCGTAGGGCGAGCCGATCAGCTTGAGGGCGTAGCCGGCCTGCCGCGGGTCCATCGTGAAGTGGTCGCCAATTGGCAGGATCGTGAGGTCGGGGCTGTAGAGGTCGCCGACAATTTGCATGTCCATCGTGACGCTAGTGTCGCCGGTGTGGTAGATGGTGAAGCCGTTCGAGAAACGCAGCACATAGCCGGCGGCGGTGCCTAGCCCGATCAGCTGGCCATTCTCGTAGGCGCTGCTCGAGTGGTGGGCGTTGGTCATAGTGGCGCGCACGCCGGCCACGTTGACGCTGCCGCCCTTATTGAAGCCAACCAGCTGCTCGCCCGGGATACCATGGCTCTCGAGGTAGGCCACCAGATCGTACTGGCAGACGACGGCGGCGCCGGTGGCCTGGGCGATATTGACCAGGTCGCCGATGTGATCGAAGTGGCCGTGGGTGACGAAGATAGCGGCTAGATTCTCGCGCACGCGGGCCTTGAGGGCCTCCGGGCAGGCGGGGTTACCGTCGACCCAGGAGTCGAGCAAGATACCCTTGCCCTCGGGGGTGGTGAGGTGGAACGTCCCGTGGCCGACCCAGGTGATCGTTACGTGCTTACCGAGCGTTGTCACTCCGTGCCTCCTACTGCTCCGCTAGCGGTGCTCAACGTCGGGCCCATGCGGTAGATTCAGTATAGCACAAGGCGCCGGGGCGCCTGTCGCCCAGGCACAGGGCCGGGTGGCACAGCTCTTGCAGCCTGAGAGCGTGCGCGTCACATCCGCGTTATTGATATTTTAGGAGGACAGCGATGAGCGCGATCACTCGGGCCGGCCAGCCGAACGTTGGACAGACAGAGCGGATGCTCTCGACGATCGGTGGCGTGATAGTGGCCCTCATCACCTTGCGGCGGGCGCCCTGGACCCTGGCGCTACTGGCACTAAGCGTTTTCCTCTTCTACAGGGGCTCGACCGGCAGCTGCCCGCTCTACAGGGCTCTGGGGCTCTCGTCGGCCGACGATCCGCAGCAGATAGACCCTACGCGCCTTACGCCGAGGGAAGAGGTCGTGGATGAGACGATCGAGGAGTCGTTCCCGGCGAGCGATCCGCCCGGCTGGCATACGGGCAGCTCGTTTACGCAGGTGAGCGAGTAGACAAAGATAAAGACAGGAGCGGGCCAGGCCCGCCCCTGTCTTTTCTGTAGGCTACCGCAGAGCGTGGGTGTTCACAGGCGCGGGGTTAGCGGCCTCGTAGGCGTCCGCCGCATCGGCCTGCTGCTGGAGGAAGCCGAGCTGGTCGACGCCGTTGACCAGGCAGTGCTTGGCGAAGCCGTCGATGGGGAAGGTGACGGCGCGCCCGCCGGGGAGGATCACGCGCTGGTTCGGGAGGTCTACCATGACCGTTGTCGCGGGGTCCTCCTCGATATGGCTGAGCAGCTCGTGATAGGTCTCCTCGTCGACAGTGATCGGCACCAGGCCGATCTTCAGGCTGTTGCCGCGGAAGATATCGGCGAAATAGGGCGAGATGACGGCCGTGAAACCATAGCCCTGGAGGGCCCAGGGGGCGTGCTCGCGTGAGCTGCCGCAGCCAAAGTTGCGCCCGGCGACGAGCACGGTGGCGCCGGCGGCCTCGGGCTTGTTCAGGGGGAACGCGGGGTCGGGCGTGCCGTCAGGCAGGTAGCGCCATGACTCGAAGAGGCCATCGGCAAGACCGCTCTTATCCGTGACTTTCAACCATTTAGCTGGAATGATCTGGTCGGTGTCGATATTCTCTGCGGGCACGGCAACAGCCTTGCCGCTGAAGGTCGTGATCGGATCCATCAGAGTCTCCTAGCGGGGCCTCGCGGAGGCTTCTTTACAGCATTGTCCGGGGGTCGGTGACGACGCCCATCACGGCGGTGGCGGCGGCGGTGAGCGGGCTGGCCAGCATAGTGCGGGCGCCGGGGCCCTGGCGGCCCTCGAAATTGCGGTTGGATGTGCTGAGCGCGTACTTGCCCGCGGGCACCTTGTCATCATTCATGGCCAGACACGCCGAGCAGCCCGCCTCGCGCCACTCAGCGCCGGCGGCCTTGAAGATCTCGTGCAGGCCCTCAGCCTCGGCGGCCTGCTTGACCTGCTGGCTGCCGGGGACCACCATCACGCGCACGCCATCAGCGACCTTGCGACCCTTCAGGATAGACGCTGCCGCGCGCAAATCAGAGATACGGCCGTTGGTGCATGAGCCAAGAAACACGACATCAATGGGGTGCCCCAGCAAAGGCTTGCCGGGCGTGAGGCCCATATAGGCCATGGCTTTATCGAGGGCCTGGCGGCTGCTGGCATCGGGCATCTGCTCGGGGGTTGGGATGAGGGCGTCGATAGGGATGCCCATGCCCGGGTTGGTGCCGTAGGTGATCATTGGCACTAGCTCCGAGGCGCCGAGGGTCATCTCCTTGTCGAAGGTGGCGTCAGCGGCGCTGGGCAGCGCGCGCCAGCGGGCCACGGCGGCCTCGAAGTCGGCGCCCTTGGGGGCAAAGGGGCGGCCGGCGACATACTCGAAGGTAGTGTCGTCGGGGGCGATCATGCCCGCGCGGGCGCCGCCCTCGATCGACATGTTACAGATGGTCATGCGCTCCTCCATCGAGAGCGCGCGGATCGCCTCGCCCATGAACTCGAAGACATGGCCGGTGCCGCCGCCCACGCCATATTTGGCGATGATGGCGAGGATGATGTCCTTCGCGCTCACGCCGGGCTGGAGGCGGCCCTCGATGCGCACAGCGCAAGTCTTTGGGCGGTACTGAAGCAGACACTGGGTGGCGAGGACGTGGCCGACCTCGGAGGTGCCGATGCCAAAGGCGAGGGCCCCGAAGGCGCCGTGGGTCGAGGTGTGGCTATCGCCGCAGACGATGGTCATGCCAGGCTGGGTGAGGCCCTGCTCGGGGCCGATGACATGGACGATGCCCTGGTTGAGGGTGCCCAGCTCAAAGAGAGGGATGCCGAACTCGGCACAGTTCTTGCGCAGCTGGTCGAGCTGAGCGATGGCCTGGGGGTCGATCACAGGGATGATGCCGAGCTCGTTGCGAGGCGTGGTGGGGGTGCTGTGGTCCATCGTGGCCAGGGTGCGGTCGGGGCGGCGCACCCTGAGGCCGCGCTGGCGCAGCTCGGTGAAGGCCTGGGGCGAGGTCACCTCGTGGGTGAGGTGCAGATCGATGTAGAGGACGGCCGGAGTGTCCGGCGTCTCGGGGCGCACGATGTGCGACTCCCACACATTGTCGAAGAGGGTACGTGGCCGTGTCATCTCAGCTCCTTAAGCGTCTTGGCCAGCCAACGGCGGCATTGGGCCTCGCCGGAGGCATTGAACAGGGTTATACTATCGTACACGATCTTGTCGATCACATTATCGTGGGGGAACAATGAGATCATCGGGCGAGGCCTCGCCGCACCTGCGCTGGTTGCCGCTCGCCCTGCTGCTGTTCGGGCTGGCGAGCACGATCGGGGCGGCCTACACCCTGGCTGAGATCAGCCGCGGGCGGGCCGCGCTGCGCTTCGCCACCAGCGTAGAGCAGACGCGGGCCGCGATCGAGGGGCGGATCACCGCCCAGATCTCGCTGCTGGGCGGGCTGGCCGGCCTGTTCGCCACGGGCGCCCAGGTTGACCGGGAATCCTTTCACCGTTATGTCGAGCGCCTGAACATCCGCGAGAACTACCCTGGCGTACAGGGGCTGGGCTTCTCGATGCGGGTGGCGCCGGCCGAGCGGGCGGCCTTGCTCGAGCGGACGCGGGCCATGGGCATGGAAGAGTTTCGCATCTGGCCAGAGGGCCCACGAGACGAGTATCACACGATCCTCTTCCTCGAGCCCCTCGACACGCGCAATAAGGCAGCCGTAGGCTATGACATGTTCACCGAGCCAACCCGGCGCGAGGCGATGGAGCGGGCCTGCGACACAGGCCAGCCCGCCCTCTCGGGGAAAGTGACCCTGGTGCAGGAGATCGACGCGCAGAAGCAGGCCGGCTTCCTGATCTATATGCCTATCTACCGGGGCGGTATGATTCCACCAGACGTGGCCGAGCGGCGCGCCCAGCTGATCGGCTTCGCCTACAGCCCCTTTCGAGCCGACGACCTCTTCCGCGGCATCTTCAGAGAGGAGGACGTGTCGCGGGTATCCTTCGCCATCTACGATGGCCCCCTGCCCACGCCGCAGGCGCTGCTGCACCAGTCGTTCGATCTGGGGGGGGCGCTGTACACGCCCGCGCACAGTGCCAGCGAGACAATTATGGTGGCCGGCAGGCCCTGGACGATCACCTATCACTCGCAGCCTATCTTCGACGCAGCGAGCGACACATATGTGGCGCCGACAATTATGATCCTGGGCGTGATTGGCAGCGTTATCATCTACCTGCTGGTGCAGGCCCAGACCAGCGCCCGCCTGCAGGCCGAGCAGGCGGTCAAGGCCCGCGACACATTCCTCTCGGTGGCCTCGCACGAGCTGAAGACGCCCCTGACCGCGCTGTCGGGGAACGCCCAGCTGCTGAAGCGCCGCATAGCGGGTAGCGACCGGCTCACCCCCGCCGAGCAGCGCAACGTGGACGCTATCGTCGAGGGCAGCCGGCGCCTGCGCAAGCTGGTCGACGAGCTGCTTGACCACACCCGCCTGCAGGAGGGGCGGCTGCTGCTCGAACCACAGTACCTCGACCTTGGCGATCTGGTGGCACACGTGGCCACGGAGATCCGGCCCACCCTGACCCGCCACACCCTGGCGGTGTACAGAGTGCCGGAGGCGCTGCCGATCATAGGCGACCCGCTCAGGATCGAGCAGGTACTGCTGAACCTGATCGGCAACGGGATAAAGTACAGCCCCTCCGGCGGCCTGATCGAAGTCCGGCTTGAGTATGCCGAACCATGGGCGGTGCTCGAGGTCTGCGACCAGGGCATCGGCATCCCAGCTGCGGCGCTGCCGCTGCTGTTCGAGCAGTTCTATCGGGCGTCCAATGCCATCGATATGCATATCGCCGGCATGGGCATCGGCCTGTATGTGGTAAAAGCGATCATCGAGCGCCACGGCGGCACCATCAGGGTGAGCAGCACCGAGGGGCAGGGCAGCACCTTCCGGGTGTGCCTGCCCCTCGCCGAGGCCACGCCGCCACTCAGCGCGCCGGCGCATCAGAGCGATCCCCCTGTGCCGCTGCCGCGGCCGTAGCCGCATCACGTGATCGCAGCAGCGGTAGCTCAAGGCTATCCCAGAGCGCCTGGTAGCTGGCCTCGATAATATTGCGCGACGCGCCGATGGTAGACCAGCGCTCATCGCCGCGGGCGCTCTCGATCAGCACGCGAGGCGTAGCCGCGGTGCCGCGGTGCTCGTCAATAATGCGCACCTTATAGTCGACCAGGCGCACCTCGGCCAGCTCGGGGTAGTGGGGCAGCAGGGCCTTACGGATGGCGCCGTCGAGGGCATTGACGGGGCCATCGCCCTCGGAGGCGGTGTGCACGATCTCGGCGCCGATACGCACCTTGACAGTGGCCTGCGAGGCGATCTCGCGGTCGCCGCGCTTCTCGACGATCACAGTGAAGTCGAGCAGCTCAAAGGGCGGAGTGTAGTCGGCGGCGCCGCGGCGCACCAGCATCTCGAAGCTGCCCTCGGCGGCCTCGAACTGAAAGCCGCGATGCTCGAGGTCTTTGATGCGCTGCACGACCTCCTTCTCGGCGCCATTGAGGCGCAGGCCCAGCTCGTCGGCGCGCATGCGGACATTGCCGCGGCCCGAGAGCTCGCTGACTACGACGCGCTTCTGGTTGCCGACCAGGGCCGGGTCGATATGCTGGTAGCTCGCCGCGAGCTTCTCGATCGCGGCGACGTGGATGCCGCCCTTGTGGGCGAAGGCGCTGCGGCCGACATAGGCCGCGTGGTGGTCGGGGTTGAGGTTGGCGACGGCGGCGACGAAGTTTGAGGCCTCGCTGAGGCGACACAGCTGCGCGGGGGTGACGCAGCTGTAGCCGAGCTTCAGCTGGAGGTTCGCGATCAGAGGGATGAGATCCATATTGCCGCAGCGCTCGCCATAGCCGTTGATCGTGCCCTGGACCTGCACGGCGCCCTCGGCGACGGCGGCCATGGCGTTGGCCACGGCCAGGGCGCCATCATTGTGGGTGTGGATGCCGATCTGCGGCGCGAGGCCCTGGGCCGCCAGGTGCTCGCGCACCGCGCGCGTGATCGCCGCGACCTCTTGCGGCAGCGTGCCGCCGTTCGTGTCGCAGAGGGCGAGCGAGTCGGCGCCGGCGCGCGCGGCGGCCGTGATGGTCGCCAGGGCGTATGCGCCACTCAGCTTGAAGCCGTCGAAGAAGTGCTCGGCGTCGTAGACCACCTCTTTGCCTATAGCCTTGAAGTAGGCCACAGTATCGGCGATCATGGCCAGGTTCTCATCGAGAGTGGTCTCGATCACCTTTTCGACGTGGAGGACCGAGCTCTTGCCGACGAGGGTGACGACCGGGGTCTCGGCCTCGACAAGGGCGCGGACATTAGCGTCGCTGTCGCAGCAGCCGCCGGCGTGGCGGGTAGCGCCGAAGGCGGCGACGCGGGCGTGGCGCAGGCCCAGCGTCTTGACGCGCTTGAAGAACTCGGCGTCCTTGGGGTTCGAGCCGGGCCAGCCACCCTCGATATAGTGGACGCCCAGGTCATCAAGGGCGCGAGCGATCTTTAGCTTATCCTCAACCGAGAGCGAGAGGCCCTCGCGCTGGGTGCCGTCGCGAAGGGTGGTGTCGTAGAGGAAGATCTGCACGGTGGTGCTCCTTAAGCATACTCTGATGTCCGTCGTTCGTCGGTGGGTCAGAGCGCCGCACAAATCACCGGCAGCAGGGGCGCGCCATTGCGCCTGCCTGCTGCCGGTCTCACCTCACTAAGGTACTGCATATTCCATCACGATGCGGGCCGGCCGGGGCGTTGGCGGCCCGCCGACCCGCGCTATCTCCCCTGGCCTACGGCGCGAGCCATCGGTCGGGTAAGCAGATAGAAGTGGGCGCTGCGGGCGGCGCGGGCGCCGTCGCCGATGGCGGCGAGCACCTGCTCGCCCTCAGGGCGCGTGACATCGCCGGCAGCGAAGAGGCCGGGCACAGACGTAGCGAAGCCGCGGTCGATCTGGATGAAGCCGTCGGGCCCCGTCTTGACCAGATGTCCCACCAGGGCCGAGGCCGGCTCGAAGCCCAGATCGGCGAAGGCGCCGTCGACATCGACCGTCAGCCGCTCGCCGTCGCGCTCGAGGAGCAGCTGGCGGGCAGCTGTGGCGCCGCGAACCTCGATCAGCCTGAAGCCCGGCAGCACCTCGACGTTGAGCTGGCGGTGCAGCAGGGTCACATCGATCCGCTCGGCGGGCCCGGCCGTGGGCAACACCAGGAAGACCTGCCGGGCCTGGCGCGAGAACTCGGCGGCGCTATAGACCGCCTGCTCGCTATCGCCGATCACCGCCACTACCTTGCTGGCCAGGGCGTTGACATGGTGGGTGTTGCTGTAGCCCAGACAGCCGACCAGGTGTCCGCCCACGACCCCGTCGAAGCGGCGCGGCGCGGCGCCGGTGGCGACAAGCACCGCGCTGGTCATGACCGGGCCCGAGCTCTGGGTCTCGACGATAAAATGCTGCCCCACGCGCTGCACCCCCACCGCCCGGTCGTTCAGCAGATGCTCGGGCTGCCGGCTGAGCTGCCGCTCGAAGAGATGGACGGCTGAGCTGCCGATTAGCTGCCGCTCCTCATCCTCGGCGTCAGGATAATCAAAATGGACCAGAATATTACCTACCAGGTAATCTCGCTCGGCGACGGCGGGCAACTCGACCCGGCCACCAAAACGGTCGCAGAC
>JAAXUL010000160.1:0-1334 GCA_013336035.1 Chloroflexales bacterium | reverse complement strand
ACAAGCAGGAAGTCGCTCTGCGTGCCGAGTGCATACATGGCTGCCGCCTGACTTGCCGCGCCGCCGCCGATGATCACCAGATCACGCATACATCCTCCGTGTGCGGATTGCCGCACTAGTGCCGGGCCTGAGGCCCTACGCGCGGTCCGTGGACACTTCCACGGCCGGAGGCTACGCCCTCATTGACTGCATCGTCGTCGGGCTTAGCCAGGTGGATCTGCCTGGGGGTGAGCATATGGTAGCACGACAATTGCTTGAAGGCTCAACTAATGTTCTTTTCATACCGAACATGTATGAAAAGACCTTTTACCCTCCTCTCACCAATATGGAATGCGCAAGGGCTACCCTTTCCAGCGGGGGTAGCTGCCGAAGACCTTGAACATGCCGGTGCGCGCCCTGACGCGCTCGAGGGCCCGGGCGACGTGCGGCTCCTCGCGATGGCCATTGACGTCCACCAGAAAGATATACTGGCCGAGCACGGCCTTCGAGGGGCGCGACTCGAGCTTGGTCATATTGATCTGCTCCTCGGCCAGCTCGTGCAGGGCGCCGACGAGCGTGCCGGCGCGATCCTCGCCAAAGCCGAAGCAGAAGCTGGTCTTGTCATCGCCGGTGGGGGGTATGTCTTGCTGGGACAGGGCGATGAAGCGGGTGACGTTGCTCAGATTATCAGCGATGTCGCGGGCCAGGGTGGTCGCACCGGTCAGCTCGGCGGCGCGCATCGTGCTGATCGCGGCGGCGGGGCGCTCGTCGGCGAGGGCCTCGGCGGGGGCGGCGCTATTCGAGAGCGAGGCGATAGTGGCCACGCCCGGCAGGCAGCGCTCGACGAACTTGCGACACTGGCCGAGGCTCTGGGGGTGGGCGTAGAGCACCTTCACGTCCGAGAGGCGCACCCCCGCGCGGGCGACCAGGCACTGCCTGAGCGGGATGACGATCTCGCCCGCGATCTTCAGGCTGGTCTCGTGGATCAGCAGGTCGAGGGTGTAGGTGACGCCGCCCTCAAGCAGGTTCTCGATCGGCAGCACGCCGACCGAGGCCGCGCCCGTCTCGATCGCGGTCACTACGGCCGGGATGCTGGCCAGGGGCAGCAGGCCGGTGTCAGGGCGCGCCCCGGCGTAGGCGAGGGCGGCCTCTTCGCTGAAGGTTCCCGGCGGGCCGAGGTAGGCAATGGTGTGCATAGAAACCACACAGAGCGTGGGGGCCAGGAGGAGGGCCAGGCCCTCCTCGTCCCCCTCACGCTAGCCGAGAGAGCTTCCGCCGAACAGGTCGACCGGCAGGCTGCCCGGGTCGGACGAGTAGCCGGCGGCATAGGCGACCGCTTCGGCTTTGATGCGCTC
>JAAXUL010000790.1 GCA_013336035.1 Chloroflexales bacterium | reverse complement strand
GCGGCGGCCTCGGGGGTGATGGCCGGGCCGATCACGAAGCGGTCGGCCGGGTGGCCGTCGTCGTCGATGATAGCGCGGTCGAGGGCCAGGCCTGGCGGCGGGGCGGCGGCCAGCGCGTCGAGGGCGGGGGCGAGGGGGCCGAGGTCGCGGTCGCGGCGCAGGAGCAGCTCGGCGGAGATGCCGCCAGGGGCGCTGTGGAAGCGCACCACCAGGTCGGCGAGGGGGCGCTGCACAGCGATAAAGCGGGCCGCGTCGCGCTCGCGGATGTCGCGCAGGGCCATGAACTCTTCGGGGGTGTAGCCGCGCTCGCGGACATCGCGCGCGAGGCGCCAGGTCTGGCGCATGGCCTGGTCGGGCTCGAGGTAGACGGTAAGGTCGAAGAGGCCAGCCAGGGGCGGCGGGGTGAGGGTGAGCATGCCGTAGGCGATGACGAGGCCGGTGGCGGCCACGACCTCGGGATCGCGCAGGGTGCCGGTGCGCTGGTCGTAGAGCGGCTTGTTGATCGTGCCCCCGGCCCGCAGCGTCGCCAGGTGCTCGGCCATAAGGTCGAGGTTGTTGGCGGCCGGGTCGGCATGGGTCAGCCCTAGGGCGCGCAGGTCGGCCCGCGAGTAGCGGTGGTAGTCGTCGAGGCATACCGGCGTCACGCCGTTGTGGCCGAGGAGGCGCACCACGCCGCGCACGAGGGTCGTCTTGCCAGAGGCGCTGTTACCGACGAGCCCGAGCATCAAGGGCCGCGTGCCATCCATACCGCCCCACCCCCGCCCCGCGCCGCTTAGGCGCGAGCCTTCCAGTCGGCCAGAAACTGCTCGATGCCGCGGTCGGTGAGCGGGTGCCGCATAGCCAGCTGGAGCACCTTGAACGGGCAGGTGGCGATATCGGCGCCGGCGAGGGCCGACTCGATGATGTGGCGCGGGTGACGGATCGAGGCCGAGAGAATCCTGGTCTTGATCTCAGGGTCGGCCTTATAGATCGCCGCGATCTCACGGATCAGCTGCATCCCGTCGACACCAGTGTCGTCAACGCGGCCGACGAACGGGCTGATGACGAACGCGCCCGCGCGGGCGGCCAAGAGGGCCTGGGTCGCGTTGAAGCAGAGGGTGACGTTGGTGCGGATGCCCTTCCGGGCGAGCTGGTAGACCGCCTTGAGGCCCTCGGTAGTGCTGGGGACCTTGATGATCACGTTCGGGTGCCAGGCAGCGTACTCAAGGCCCTCCCTGAGCATGCCCTCGGCGTCGAGCGAGATCGTCTCAGCGCTGATCGGGCCATCGACCAGGGTGGCGATCTCGCTGATCGTAGCCTTAAAGTCGACGCCCTTCTCGCGGGCGATCAGGGTCGGATTCGTCGTCACGCCGCTGAGCACACCCCAGCTTGCGGCCTCGCGGATCTCGTCAAGATTCGCCGTATCCAGATAGAGCTGCATCTCACCCTCCTAAAACCACATACCCCTACGCCGCAAAGATCTCGCACTATCAGGAGTGTGCGGATAGAAATACTGGCGCATTATAGCACACCGGCCACAAGCGCTCCTTGACGGGCAGCAGCCCGATGATCTACAATCTGGCGCCAGTATGCACCAGAGGGAGCCCCCATGCCCCAGTTCCTCGTGACCGTCGCGCCGCGCGAGCCCAGCAGTGGTGGCGAGAGCGTCCACGCCCTCTATCTACTCGCCGGACCCACCCTTACCCCCGACGCCGTCGCACAGCTCGCCGCTGACCTGCTCCACGACCCGGTCGTCCAGTCCGCCGCCTGGCGCCCGCTCAGCCGCGAGGCGCTCGCCGCAGAGCCCGCGCCTATGGCGGCCAGCATCGTCGAGGTGGCCTACCGCCCCGGCGTCACCGATAACGAGGGCGAGAGCGTGCTCGAGGGCGCCCGCCGCCTCGGCGTCCCCGGCCTTGCGCAGGCCCGCGCCCTGCGGCGCCACCTCCTGCCCCCCGATGTGAGCCCCACCACGCGTGGCGCCGAGCTCGCCATCGACCTGGTGCAGACCACCTTCGCCTACGCCCCCGGGCAGGCCCCCGACGAGCGCCTGGCCTTCTACGCCAACCTCATCGCCGCCCCCGCCGAGATCAGCCCCCAGGTCGCCCGTGTCCCCCTGCGCATCGCCGACGACGAGGAGCTGCTGCGCATCAGCCGCGACGGCGTCCTCGCCCTCGACCTCGCCGAGCTGCGCGCGGTCCGCGACTACTTCGCCGCGATCGGCCGCGACCCCAGCGACGGCGAGCTCGAGACGATCGCCCAGACCTGGAGCGAGCACTGTAGCCATAAGACCTTTAAGGCGAAGGTGCGCTACCGCGCCGCAGACCAGGGGCCGGAGACGAGGGACGCAGGCCGGGACAAGCGCCTCTACCCGATGCTCGCCCTGCTCGAGCGCGGCGAGGTCGAGATCGACAGCCTGATCAAGACCTTCCTGATGGTCGCCACCGAGAAGGTGCTGGCGGCCCGCGACGACGAGTGGGTCCTCTCGGCCTTCATCGATAACGCAGGCATTATCGCCTTCGGCGAGGGCCACGAGGTCTCATTCAAGGTCGAGACGCACAACCACCCCAGCGCGCTCGAGCCGTTCGGCGGCGCGAACACCGGCGTGGGCGGGGTCATCCGCGACGTGCTAGGCGTCAGCGCCGAGCCGATCGCCAACACCGACGTGCTCTGCTTCGGCATGCCCGACACCCCGCCCGAGCAGCTGCCGCCCGGCGTGCTCCACCCGCGCCGCGTGGCCACGGGCGTGGTGGCCGGCGTGCGCGACTACGGCAACAAGCTCGGCATCCCCACCGTCAACGGCGCGGTGCTCTTCGACCCCGGCTACGCGGCCAACCCGCTGGTCTACGCGGGCACGGTCGGCATCGCGCCGCGCGGCATGCACCCGCGCAGCGTGCAGCCCGGCGACGCGGCGGTCGTGCTGGGCGGGCGCACCGGGCGCGACGGCATCCACGGCGCCACCTTCAGCAGCATCGAGCTGACCCACGAGACGGCCACCACGGTCGGCAGCGCCGTGCAGATCGGCGACCCGATCACCGAGAAGAAGCTGCTCGACGTGCTGCTGCAGGCCCGCGACCAGCGCCTCTACTCGGCGATCACCGACTGCGGCGCCGGAGGGCTGTCGTCGGCCGTCGGCGAGATGGGCGCCGAGTGCGGGGTCAGCGTTGAGCTCGAGCGCGTCCCCCGCAAGTACGCCGGCCTCCAGCCCTGGGAGGTCTGGCTCTCTGAGGCCCAGGAGCGCATGGTCCTCGCCGTGCCCCCGGCAAGCCTCACGGCCTTCCTGGCCCTCTGCGCCGCCGAGGATGTCGAGGCCACCGTGATCGGCGCCTTTGCCGACGACGGCCACCTGCGCGTGACCCACGCCGGGCAGACGGTCGTCGACATCGACATGGCCTTCCTGCACGACGGGCGCCCGCAGCGCGTGCTCGAGGCCGTGTGGGAGGCGCCTCCGGCGCAAACGCCTGCGCGTGGCGAGACAGATCTTGCCCAGGCCCTTATGGGCCTGCTCGCCCACCCCAACATCGCCTCAAAGGAGCGCATCGTGCGCACCTACGACCACGAGGTGCGCGGGGCGACGGTGGTTAAGCCCCTGGTCGGCGCCCAGATGGACGGCCCCGGCGACGCCGCCGTGCTGCGGCCCCTGCCCCAGAGCCTCGAGGGCATAGCGATCGGCAACGGCGTCAACCCGCGCTACGGCCGCATCGACCCCTACTGGATGGCCCTGGCCGCCGTAGACGAGGCCCTGCGCAATGTGGTGGCCGTGGGCGGCGACCCGGGGCGCACCGCCATCCTCGACAACTTCTGCTGGGGCGACCCGCGCCAGCCCGACCGTATGGCCGGCCTCGTGCGCGCCGCCGCCGGCTGCTACGACGCCGCCGTCGCCTTCGGCACGCCCTTCATCTCGGGCAAAGATAGCCTCAACAATGAGTACCGCGACGCCACTGGCGCCCGCGTCGCTATCCCGCCCACCCTGCTCATCTCGGCTATCAGCCACGTGCCGGATGTGCGCCGCTGCGTGACCATGGATCTGAAGGAGGCCGGGGACGCGCTCTATGTTGTTGGCGCGACCCGCGACGAGCTCGGGGGCAGCCACCTGGCCGCGGTGGCCGGGCGCGAGCCCGCCGCGAGCGTAGAGGTGCCAAAGGTCGATCTGGCGGCCGCCCGGGCGGCCTTCGCCGCGCTCCACGGGGCG
>JAAXUL010000789.1 GCA_013336035.1 Chloroflexales bacterium | reverse complement strand
AGGCTGCGAACTGCGCTGGGTCGGGCGGGAAGAACGAGGGGCCGCCCCGCCCGGTGGCCCAGCCCGGCGAGGGGCCGTTGAGCAGGCCGATGATCTGCACCCCGCGGGCGCTGAACAGATCGACCATACGGTCGTTCCAGCTCCAGTCGAAGCGGCCGGGCTCGGGCTGGAGGCGGAAGAACTGGAAGTCCTCGCGCACCCAGCCGGCCCCCAGGGCGGCCACGGCATCGGCGGGCTGCTCGATGGTCTCGTAGATCGGGTGGCGGCTGGCGATATTGCTGTTGATGCCGAAGCTGCCGTTGAGCGTGGCGGCCCGGGCCGCCCGGGGGGGCGCGGCGGGCAGCGCGATCAGCAGGGCGAACAAGGCGAGCGCGAAGAGGGGCGTGCGCTGGCGCATGGCGGGTCCTTTCTCGCAGGGTCAGCGGGCCCAGGCGGGCAGACGCTCATCGGCCGGGCTGTTGTTCAGATTGGTCTGGCCGCTGCCATCGTTCGCATTCATCACATAGATCTCCTCGTTGCCTTCCCGGTTTGACATAAAGGCAATGTACTTGCTGTCAGGCGACCAGGCGGGCTGCATATCATCATCGCCATCGCGGGACAGGTTACGCTGCCCATTGCCACTGGCGTCCATCAGGAAGATCTCATAGCGGCCCTCGCGGTTGGACTGGAAGGCGATCTTGCCGCCGTCGGGCGACCAGGCGGGGGCCTCGTCGGCGGCGGGGTCGCTGGTGAGGCGCGTCGGCTCGCCGCCGTCGGCGCTCATCACATAGATGTTCCGGTTGCCGAAGATCGCATCGTCCTGTAGCCGGTCCGAGGTGAAGACGATGCGCGACCCATCGCGCGACCAGTCGGCGTCAGCGTCGACGGCCGGATCGCTGGTCAGCCGCCTGAGCCCGGAGCCGTCGGCGCTGATGATATAGAGGTCGACATTGTTGTCGCGCTTCGAGGTGAAGACCAGCCGTTTGCCATCGGGCGACCAGGCCGGGTCGTAGTCGTCGGCGTCGGGGGCCTGGGTGATGTTCCTGAAGTTGGTGCCGCCGGCGCTCATCACATAGATCTCGCCATCCAGGGTGTAGGCGATGTGCCCAGACGGCCCCTTGACCGCGGTGGTCGTATTGTCGGGGAGCCGCGTGGCCGGTATCGAGGGGTCGATAACAGGCGACCACGCGGGGTTGAAGGCATCGACGCCGGGGTCGCGGGTCAGATTGGTCTGCCCGCTGCCGTCAGCGTTCATCACATAGATCTGCCAGTAGCCATCGCGCCTCGACTGGAAGGCGATCTTGCTGCCGTCGGGCGACCAGGTCGGGTTCTTATCATCGCCGGGCACATCGGTGAGCCGGCGCAGGCCCGAGCCATCGGCGTTCATCAGATAGATCTCGCTGCCGTCGGCGCCGTCACGGTTCGAGTAGAAGGCGATCCTAGTCTTATCCGGCGACCAGACCGGCCTGCGGTCGCTGGCGGGGCTGCGCGTCCGATTGACCAGGCCCGAACCGTCGCCCTCCATCACAAAGATATCCCACTGGGCCCCGTCCCGATTCGAGATAAAGGCGATGCGGCCATCGGGCGACCACGTCGGCTCCTGGTCGTAGGCGGGGCCGCTGGTGAGCGGGGTCATATCGTCGCCGTCGCCGGCCATCTTAAAGATATCGAAGGTATCCCGCTGATTCGACGCGAAGACCAGGGACGAGGGGTTGGGCGCCCATGACGCCTGGGTCTCATCGGTCTCGTGCCTGGTCATCCGCTTTATGCCGCCGCCATCGGCATTCATCATATAGATGTCACTTCTGGCGGCGGCGGTCTCCTTCGAGGTGAAGATAATGCGCCTACCGTCGGCCGACCAGGCGGGCGACGAGATGCTGTCGGGCGCGCGGCCGGTCTGCTGCGCCTTAACCCCTGAGCCGTCCGTGTTCATCACGCGGAGCTCGATCCCGCCCCCGCTCTTCGGCCTCAGCAGGAAGGCGATCTTCTCATTCGCGGCGGCCGGGGGCGAGGTCGGCGAGGGGGTCGCGGGCGAGGTGGGCGAGGGGGTCGTGGGCGAGGTGGGCGAGAGCGTGGGCGAGGTGGGCGAGAGCGTGGGCGAGGTGGGCGAGAGCGTGGGCGAGGTGGGCGAGAGCGTGGGCGAGGTGGGCGAGACATCGGCCCCAGGGATCTGGGGCGTGGTCGGCGTGGGCGCGGGGGGCGCCTTAATCTCGCTGCCAAGGCGGCCGAGCAGCACATCGTAGGGGCGCTGGTTCTCGGGGTGGAGCTCAAAGCGCGCCCGCTCGAACCACTGCACCGTATACTCGCGGCCCTCGATCAGCTCGACCTGCGCATCGCTGAGGGGCAGACCGAAGAGGGCCAGGCTCTCGCCCTCGCTGATCCCGGGGCGGCCGTCGAACTCCAGGCCATTGGCGCGCCAGGCCTCGAGGATGCGCCCGCAGAGATTATGGCCCGTCTCGGCGAAGAAGCGGCAGCCCGCCTGGGGCGCCGACTTAGGGAAGCCCTGCCAATCGCGGCCCTGCTGCCTCAGGCGGTCGTCGCCCAGGCGGCCGAGCAGCACATCGTAGGGGCGCTGGTTCTCGGGGTGGAGCTCGAGCCGGTTGCGCTCGAACCACTGCGTCTCAAGGCTCTGGCCCTCGATGGCCTCGCTGGCCTGGGCGACGATCGGCAGCCCAAAGACCGACAGGCCGCCGTTCTCGTCCCAGAACCCAAGGATACGGCCATTCGCGCAGAACCCGGTCTCGGCGAAGCAGCGCTGCTGGCCCTGGGCGCGCAGGGGCCGCGGCCCCGGCGACAGGCTCAGCACCAGCGCGATGCCCAGCAGGAGCGTGGCCACGAGCGTTCCGCTACGTCGCATAGTGGTCTCCAGATAGCAGGTAAGGGTGGGTCGGGGTGCTCAAGCGATAGCAAGTGAGCGGCACAAAGAAGCGGGCGCCCACAAGCGGTGCCCGATAGAGTATCATCAAGGCGTCTAGCCGCTAGATAAGATAGTACCCCCATCTTCCTAGAAGCCACTAAAAAGAGCAGCACCTACAATAGAGAAATGGCAACGGGCGCGTGCCACTAGGCACAGGCCAGGGTCGTATGTTATACTCGTAGGGAGAGGCCTCGCGACAAGGCCCGCGTGGGGAACGCGGGCGGGAGGGCGCAGCAGAACGTAGGACCGATACAGCGCATGGGCTCCGCGGCAGCGGAGCTGACGAGGAGGAGGTTCCCCGCCGCGAGGTGGGGCTAACGGGCGGGCAAGCGCCGCCCGGAACATCGATTAGATCAGCGGATGCCTCCCAGGCGCGGGTGCCGCCTGAAGAGCGAACGGCCAAGGCCCCCCGGCGACGGGCGGGACAACGTCGGGCGCAGTAGCCCACCCCCTAGACCCTTCCCCACCAGCACGAGCGTCATCAAGCCTCGCACAGCGCGGGCGCGACCTATTGTCGCCAGCCGGCTCGCTGTGCCATGCGGTAACGCCCGCATCACGAGATCCACAGACCACACAGATTATGTAGGCGAGTCGTGGCGGCGCAGCCGCGCGGCCTGCCTGCGGCAAGCTGTGAGCGCTGTGGGTAGATCTGGTGCGGCGAAGGAGCAACTACAATGTGTGGTATCGTCGGCTATATTGGGCCACGTGAGGCGACGGAGGTGGTGATCGGCGGGCTGCAGCGCCTCGAGTACCGCGGCTACGACTCGGCGGGCGTAGCGATCTACGACCCCGAGGCGGGGCTACAGCTACGGCGGAGCGTCGGCAAGCTGGGCAACCTGGTGCTGCGTGTCGGGCGCGAGCCCGCGGCGGGCCGCGTCGGCATCGGCCACACCCGCTGGGCCACCCACGGCGGCGTCACCGAAGAGAACGCCCACCCGCACCGCGACGCCAGCGGCGCGATCGTCGTCATCCAGAACGGGATCGTCGAGAACTACCTCGAGCTGAAGGCCCGCATGATCGAGGCCGGCTACCACTTCGAGTCGCAGACCGACACCGAGGTGATCGCCCACCTGGTCGGCCACTACTACCGGCAGGAGGGCAGCCTCGAGGCCGCGGTGCGCCGGGCGATGGGCGAGCTGCGGGGCGGCAACGCCGTGGTGGCCCTGTGCGTGCACGAGCCCGACCGGCTGGTGGCCGCGCGCCTGGGCAACGCCGGCGGCGTAGTGCTCGGGCTAGGCCAGGGCGAGACCTTCATCGCCTCGGACGTGCCCGCCATCCTCGACCACACCCGCGACCTGCTCTT
>JAAXUL010000159.1 GCA_013336035.1 Chloroflexales bacterium | reverse complement strand
ATGCCGACCTCGAAGCTATCGATGTTCTGGAAGGTGACATCGACGGTGGACAGGGCCCGCTCGAGCAGCTGGCGCGAGTCCTGCCACTCGCCGCCCTTGCCCAGGGTGAAGCCCTTGCGGCTCAGGAAGGTCTCGCTCAGCTGATCGTCGCCCTCCCAGGCGCCGCTCTCGACCAGGTGGTTGACGTGGGCGCCGTAGCTGCCCGGCGCGTTGGCGAAGACGCGCGTCGCCGCGTCCTCGACCGAGATGCCCAGCTCGGCGGCCTGGGCCAGGGCGTGGCGGCGCACCGCGTTGCCCTCGAGCGGCTCGTCGGCGGTGGCGGCCAGGCGGGCGGCCTTGTCGATCAGGCGCATCTGGTTGCCAAGCAGGTCGCGGAAGATGCCGCTGACGGTGACCACCACGTCGACGCGCGGCCGCCCCAGGTCGGCCAGGGGGATGAGGGCCACGTCCGAGACGTTGCCCAGCTCGTCGGGCACGGGGCGGGCGCCCATCAGGCACAGCACCTGGGCCACGCCCTCGCAGTCGCTCTTCAGGTTGTCGCTGCCCCAGAGGACAATCGCGACGCTCTCGGGGAAGACGCCCGTGTCGGCCACGCTGCGCTCGAGCAGCTCGTCGGCCAGGCGCGTGGCTTTCTCGACCGCCATAGCCGTGGGGGCGCGAGAGGGGTCGAGGCTATAGACATTGCGGCCCGTGGGCACCACCGAGGGGTCGCGCACAATGTCATTGCTGGGCGAGGGCGTCACAAAGCCGCCGCGCAGGCCGTGCAGCAGGCCGTCGATCTCTTTGTTGGCCCGCAGGCGGGACAGCAGGTCGCCCAGAAAGCTCGCCAGGGGCGTCAGGTCAACCTTGAGGCCGGCCACGGCCAGGGGCGCGCCACCGACAAAGGCCTTAATCGCCTCTTTGCAGATCTGCTCGACGCGGCGCCAGTGCTCCTGGGCCTCGAGGTCGCTGGCGACGCGCTCGCGCAGGTCGGCGTACTCGAGCCCCAGGCTGCGGGCGACCAGCTCGGGCAGGGTCACCTCGGCGCCGCCGGCCTTGAAGTGGCGGAAGGTCGCCGTGAGCGCCAGCAGGTCGACCAGCTCCTCGCGGCCCGGGGGCTGGCCGTAGACGTGCAGGCCCGAGGGGATCATGCGCTCCTCGACCTGCAGCAGCTCGTGCGAGAGCCGGGCCAGGTAATCGGGGCCGGGGGCGACGCCGTCGCCGATGCCGAGCTTCTCGGCCATCTCGCTGATGGTCTCGAGCAGGCCCTCGTCAGGGCGCTGGCGGTAGCTATCGATGCTGTCCTTCAGCTGGCGCAGGCCCTTATAGAGGCCGGCCTGCTGCAGGGGCGGGACGAGGTAGCTGACCAGGGTGGCGGCGCTGCGCCGCTTGGCGATCGCGGCCTCGGAGGGGTTGTTGACGCTATAGAGGTAGAAGTTGGGCAGATCGCCGATCAGGCGCGAGGGCCAGTCGTCGGCGCCGAGGCCCACCTGCTTGCCGGGCATAAACTCGAGCGCGCCGTGGGTGCCGACGTGGACGACGGCGTTGGCGCCGAAGCCATGGCGTAGCCAGGTGTAGAAGGCCGCGAAGGCATGGTTGGGCGCGGCGTCGCGGGCCATCAGCATGCGCATCGGGTCGCGCTCGTAGCCGAAGGGCGGCTGCACGCCGACGAAGATATTGCCGAGCTTGCGGCCGAGGATGCGCAGGCGCCGGCCGTCGGTGAGCAGCTCGCCGGGGGCGCGGCCCCAGCAGGGCTCGATATCGGCGAAGGCCGGGAAGAGCCGCCGGTAGTCATCGACGCTGATCGTGTCGGCCACGTTGGCGTCGGCGCCGTGGGCCAGGGCGTTGCCGCCGACGATCAGGTTGCGCAGGGCCTCGGCGTCCTCGGGCAGATCGACGCTGTAGCCCTCGGCCTTGAGCGAGGTCAGGATGGCGTGGACGCTGCGGAAGACGTCGAGGTAGGCGGCGGTGCCGATATTGCCCAGGTTAGGCGGGAAGCTGAAGAGGATCAGGGCGATCTTCTTCTCGGCATTGGGGACGCGGCGCAGGGTCACGCGGCGGGCGATGCGCGAGGCGATCAGCTCGACCTCGGCCTCGGCGGGCACGAAGCCGTTGCTCTTCGCCGTGGGGCCGCCGTAGACGAGCGGCTCGGCGGCGCCCTCGAGCTCGGGCACGGCAACGCTCAGGGCCGCCTGCACCGGGGACAGGCCGCCCCAATCGCTGCGCCAGTCCTCGACGCGCTGGAATGCCAGGGGCACGGGCGCCAGGTAGCCCACATCAAGGCTAGCGAGGGCCGCGCGCGCGTCGGCGGGGCGGCTCTCGGCGGGGCCGCCCACCATGGCGAAGCCGCTGGCGTTGACCAGCAGATCGACCGAGCTCTTATGGGTGGCGTGTGAGCCGCCGAGCAGCCCCTTTAGCCCCTGGGCATGGCCATGGTCGGTGAAGAACTGCTCGATCGCCGGGCGCATATCGAGGCCGGAGGCATAGGCCATTCGGGCCTCGACACCGCGGGCCTCGAGGGCGCGCACAAGGGCGTCGAGGTGGGCGGTGTTGCCGCTCAGGGCCACCGTGCGCAGGGCCAGGATGCCGACCGAGCCCTCGAGCGGCGGGCTCGAGCTGACGCGCTTACCCTTAGAAGCCTTGGCCTTCGCGGCCCGCCACTTCTCGTACTCGGCGAGGGTCGCGAAGGGGTGGGGGGCGTCGGGGTGGATCAGGGCCTGCTCGGGGTAGCTGACCGGGTCGAGGATGGGGAGCTTGCCCTTGTGGCCGGGGACATACAGCTCGATCAGCAGACAGACCAGGCGGTAGATATTCTCGGGCGAGGCGTTGGTCCAGTACTGGTGGCTGACGATATAGGTATAGAGGTCGCGCGTCTTGCCGGGGATCAGCTTGAGCACCTTGCCCAGGTTGCGCAGCACGGCCAGCTGGCGGCGGGCCTCGCCGGCGCCGCCCTGGGGGCGCAGCTTCTTCACCCACTGGCCCAGGATGCCGCTCTCCTTCTCCTCATCGCGGGCGGCCAGGCTGAACTTGCCGATGCGGGTCTGCCTGATCAGGGCCGGGTTCGAGGTGATGATCAGCACCGGGCAGCTGGCCGCGGACAGCAGGCGCTCGAGGGGGCGCACATACTCCTCGCCAAAGAGACGCGCCCCAAAGACGAAGCTGGCGCCGTTGAGGTCACGCTCGAGACGTCGCCAGCCGGCCTCTTCGCGGAGGGTGGCGGCATCGTAGCAGGCCGGCGCGAGCGTGATACCGTGCTCGGCCCGCAGGCGCTCGGCGGCGGCGTGCAGGGCCGCGGCGTGGTTTCCATCAATGGTAAGAAAGACGATGCGCATAGTTAAGGCGCCCCTCGTGGGCGCCCCTTATGGGCGCCCATACGACGGAACTTGCTAGTCAGCGGCAGCCACCTTAGTCCAGTTACCGGGGCCGGGGTAGTTCGGAAAGCCCTGGAGACCCTTCCACTTATTCGCCTCGGTGGTAGGCCGGGGCGGCATACGGTAGACGGCCAGCAGGCGCAGGGCCAGCGCGGCCCGCAGGCGCGCGGCCTGGGCCTGGTTCACCGGGCCGCCCTTCGCGGCCAGGGCGTTCGCCTTGTGGTCATACTCGGCGACCTTGTCGAGATGCTGGAAGAACTTCGGGTCACCGACCGGCAGGGTCTCGGGGTAGACCTGAGTAGAGATATCGTTGCAGAGCCGGATGGTGTCCTGGTCGTACTGGCGCCAGTCGAGGCCAAGGGCCCGGTAGAACTCGTCGCGGCGAGAGTCATTCAGATACATCGTCGCGTAGACCGCCAGCAGGAAGAAGCGGATCCAGCGGCGGTTGGCCCGGTCGTTCAGCAGATCGGGCTGGCTGCGCATCAGCATCGAGAAGAACTCGCCGTGGCGATACTCATCGTTGCACCACTGCTCGAACCACTTGAAGATCGGGTGAATAATGTTTGATGGGCTGCGCTCTAGATGGCGGTAGATATTGATGTAGCGCGAGTAGCCTATCTTCTCGGAGAGGTAGACAGTATAGAAGATGAACTTTGGCTTAAAGAAGGTGTACTTCTTGCGCTTCTGAAGCACGCCAAGGTCGAGCTGCACATTGAGGTCGGCCATCGCCTTGTTGAGGAAGCCGGCGTGGCGTCCCTCGTCGCGGCTCATCAGCTGGAAGATGGCCCGCATCGTCGGGTCCTTCAAGTGCTTGACCATCTCGGCGTACAGGATGCAGCCCGAGAACTCGGCGGTACACGAGCGCTCGAGGAACTCGACAAAGAGCTTGCGCACCGGCATATCGTCAAAGTCGGCCAGGAACTCCTCGTTGCGCTTGAAGTGGCCCTTGTTATAGTCGTGCGCAAACTCGCCGCGGATCCACTCGAACTCGTCGCGCAGGCCGTTCTTGTCGATGTCCAGCGCGTCGATCGCCTTAAAGTCGGTGGTGTAGAAGCGCGGTGTAAGGATGGCCTCCTGCAACGCGTGGCGCGTCGTGATGCTCAGATCGGGCATCTGCTCCATTGCGGACTCCTCACGAAGAACTAGCTACCAGTGCACGGGCGGCGCTCAGGGGCGCCCATGCGTCAATTATGTCGCGAGCTAGGGGTGCTCTACCAGCTCGTTGACCTCGACCAGGCTGCTCTGCTTGATCAGATTGCGGCGCAGCCAGCTCGCCCGATAGAGCTTGATCGGGCTCGTGTAGGTGATCTCGCCGTGGGTCTGGCCGTGGATCTGGGGCATATTGACGATCTCGACGGTGTCGCCCGGCTGGATCTCCATCCCCGGCGGCAGATCGACGTGGAGGTGAAAGTGCTCGTGCTCGCTCTGCAGGCGCACCACGCCCTCGACCTCGCTCAGGGTCTCGCGCTGGTACCAGCGCCAGAGCAGGTAGCCGCCCCCGGCCAGCAGACCCGCGACTAGAAGCTTGCGCATCGGTTCTCCTTTCGATTTATCTGTAGTACAGACTCTGTACTACGAGAATAGTCGTAGGCCAGGAATTTTCCGGCTCGAAGCTTCCCCTGGGCCGGACCAGCACCGACCAGGGGGGCGACGCGGCCGAGGCGCTTGCACTCAGGCTTGGCGGCGTCGAGCCTGGATCAGGGTGACGTGGTAGAAGCCGCTGCTCACGCGCTGCGAGCGGCTGATGGAAAAGCCGCATTTGGCCAGGGTCTCGCGCACTGTGCGGTCGTGAATCATCTGGATCTCGGTGCGACGCTGGCTATGCGGGAAGAAGCCGCCGACTCGGTGGAGGGCGGCGAGGAGTTGGCTGTAGGGGGCATAGGTGAAGAGCAGCGTGTTGTCGCAGAGGCTGGCGAGGTGGCTTAGCATCTGGACAAATGGCTCCGAGGAGTAGTGAATGAGTACGTCGAAGCATGCGACGAGGCTATAATTCCCGGAGAGCTCTTCGAGATCGGACACGCGGCTGGTGACCCGGTCGCCGAGGCCGGCGTTGAGGGCGGCCTGCGCGGTCGCCTCGGCCATCTGGGGGGCCAGATCGGAGGCCGAGACCTGAAAGCCGCGCCGGGCCAGGGCCAGGCTGAAGAGGCCCGTGCCGCACCCTGCGTCGAGGGCGGTGGCGGGTGTGCCCGCCGGCGGGAGCTCGGCCCACTGCTGGGCGAGGCCCAACATTGTGCTGTGGCCTTCGCGGATTGAGCGACGAACACCCGACAGGCGCGCCTGGCCATAGATCGCCGACCAACGCTCGAACCCAACTCCATCGAAGTACTGGCGCAGCCGCGCTTTGTGCTGTGCAGTGTCCAAGCTGCGTCCCTAGTATTACAAAAATTGGGTCACGTAGTGCAGACTAGTTACTACGGTCGTGCAAGCCGATTATAACATAAAAGTCAACATTGCATACCTATATGCAAAGGGTGTGCAAGACGTTTTTAGGTGGCTTTGCCGCGTCATAATGCGCTCGTGGTCAGAGCCTCACACCCTGTCAAAAGGTATAAAACTCCTTGTTTCACGAGCAATAACGCGATCTTATGTACAAAGCCGGGCACGCAAGGGTGCCCGGCTTTGTCCACACCTACATAGCTGGCGGGCAATGCGATAACGTATTCAGATCTACGTTTTAGAACAGCCCGACTGTGTTCCCGTCGTCGTCGATATCAACATGGTAGGCGGCGGGGTCGCTGCCCAGGCCGGGCATGGTGACAGTGTCGCCGGCGATCGGGTAGATGAAGCCGGCGCCGACGCTGGCGCGGCACTCGCGGATCGGGAAGGTGAAGCCGGTGGGCGCGCCCTTGAGCGCCGGGTCGTGGCTCAGGCTCAGGTGGGTCTTGGCCATACAGATCGGCAGGCGCCCGAAGCCGCTGGCCTCGAAGGCGGCGATCTGCTCGGCCGCCAGGGGGCTCAGGGCGATCTCGGCGGCGCCGTAGATGCGCGTGGCCAGGGTGCGGATCTTCTCGACGATCGGCATGTCGAGCGGGTAGAGGAGCTGCGGCTCGCGGGGGCCGGGCCGCTCGGCGGCCGCGACGACGGCGCGGGCCAGCTCCTCGCCACCAGCGCCGCCCTGGGCGAAGACCCGGCTGACCGCCATCGTCTCGGCGCCGGCCTCGGCGGCCACGCTGGCCACGGCCTCGACCTCGGACGGGAAGTCCTCGGGGTAGGCGTTGAGCGCCACGACCACGGGCACGCCGAAGCCGCGCACATTGGCGATGTGCTTGCGCAGGTTGGCCCCGCCGGCGTAGACATCGTCGGGGTTCTCGGCCAGCAGCTCGGCGGGCAGGGGCTTGCCGGCGACGATCTTATACTTGCCCGTGTGGCTCTTGAGCGCGCGCACCGTGGCGACCACCACGGCGGCGGCGGGCCAGAGGCCCGAGGCCCGGCACTTGATGTCGAAGAACTTCTCGCCGCCGATGTCGGCGCCGAAGCCGGCCTCGGTGATCACATACTCGGCGGTGCGCAGCCCGATCTGGTCGGCCAGGATCGACGAGTTGCCCTGGGCGATGTTGGCGAAGGGCCCGGCGTGGATGAGCGCCGGTGTGTTCTCGATCGTCTGCATCAGGTTGGGCTTGAGCGCCTCGCGCATCAGCACCGTGGCCGTGCCAGCGGCGCGCACGTCGTCGGCGGTGATCGGCGTGCCCGTCTGGCTAAAGGCGACCACCATGCGCCCGATGCGGCGCCGCAGGTCCCTCAGGGCCTCGCGGGCGGTGCGGCCGTCGGTCATGGCGAGGATGGCCATCAGCTCGGAGGAGACGCTGATGTCGAAGCCGGTGTTGCGGGGGATGCCATTGAGCTTGCCGCCCAGGCCGACCGTCACCTGGCGCAGGAAGCGGTCGTTGACGTCGGTCACGCGGCGGATGGCGATGCGCTCGGGGTCGATACCGAGCGGGTTGCCGTGGTACCAGCTGTTGTCGGTGAGCGCGGCGATCTGGTTGTGGGCCTGGGTCACGGCGTGGATGTCGCCATTGAGGTGCAGGATGCTGCCCTCGAGGGGGATGACCTGCGAGTAGCCGCCGCCGGCGGCGCCGCCCTTGATGCCGAAGACGGGGCCGAGCGAGGACTGCCTGATCGCGATCGCGCCCCGCCGGCCGATGCGGTTCAGGGCCATGCCCAGGCCGATGGTGGTGGTCGTCTTGCCCTCGCCCAGCGGCGTGGGCGTGATCGCGGTGACGAGGATGTACTTGCCAAGAGGCCGGTCGGCATACTCCTCGAGGAAGTCGAGGTCGAGCTTGGCCTTATAGCGGCCATGGGGCTCGACGTAGCGCTCGGGGATGCCGAGGCGCTCGGCCACCTCGGCGATGGGGGCGAGCGGCGCCTCGGCGGCGATCTGGAGGCTGGTTTTCATGGGGCACCTCAGTGTGCGGGCTTAGGGCGCGTAAGGTGCCCACGATGATACCACCACTGGCGAGGATCGCCCCCAGTCGCCTACGCGGCGGCGGCGGGCTCCTCCTCGCGCCGGAACTGGCTCATATACAGCTCGTAGTAGGCCCCGCGCCTGGCCAGCAGCTCGTCGTGGGTGCCGCGCTCGACGATCTGGCCGGCCTGGACCATCAGCACCTGGTCGGCGTTGCGGATGGTGCTGAGCCGGTGGGCGATCACGAAGCTGGTGCGCCCATCGAGCAGCTGGTCGAAGGCCGCCTGGATCAGGCGCTCGGTGCGCGTGTCGACGCTGCTGGTGGCCTCGTCGAGGATCAGGATGCGCGGGCTGGCCAGGGCCGCCCGGGCGATCGCGATCAGCTGGCGCTGGCCCTGGCTCAGGCCGGCCCCGCGCTCGCCCAGCACCGTCTGGTAGCCCTTCGGCAGGCGCTCGATAAAGTCGTGGGCCGAGGCGAGCTTCGCCGCGGCGACCACCTCCTCGTCGCTGGCGCCGATGCGCCCGTAGCGGATGTTGCTCATCACCGTGTCCGAGAAGAGGAAGGAGTCCTGGAGCACGATGCCGATCTGGCGCCGCAGGCTGGCCTGGGTCACCGCGCGCACGTCATGGCCGTCGATGCGCACGCTGCCCCCGGTCACGTCGTAGAAGCGCGGGATCAGGTTGATGATCGTGGTCTTGCCGGCGCCGGTCGGGCCGACGATGGCCACGGTCTGGCCCGGCTCGGCGCTGAAGCTGACGCCGCGCAGCACCGGCTCGCCCGCCTTGTACTCGGCCCGCACGTCGTCGAAGACCACCCGGCCCTTGATCGGCGGCAGCTCCTGGGCCTCGGGCGCGTCCACAATCTCGGGCTCGACGTCGAGCAGGCCGAAGATGCGCTCGCCGCCGGCGACCGCGCTCTGGATGTTGGTCCACAGCACGGCGATCTGCTGGATGGGCTGGTTGAAGCGCTGCACGTACTGGATGAAGGCGAAGACGGTGCCGAGCGAGATCACGGCGGTGCCCAGCAGGGGCTCGCCGCGCAGGGCGCTCAGCGCGCCCACGACCACGACGATCGCGATCGCG
Organism: Chloroflexales bacterium; assembly: GCA_013336035.1. GTDB lineage: Bacteria > Chloroflexota > Chloroflexia > Chloroflexales > Chloroflexaceae > CAIWXH01. The sequence goes on along the minus strand of JAAXUL010000159.1, from coordinate 2,927 downwards.
ACATAGCCCAGGGCCTCGAGCACGGGGTTAAGCGCGCTGGTGAAGCTGGCGGCGCGGATGTTGGCGTCGCGGTTGGCGGCGTTGGCCCGCCGGAACTGCTCGATGCTCTCGTCCTCGCGATTGAAGGCCTGCACCTCGCGCACGCCGGCGATGCTCTCCTGGAGGCCAGCGTTGACGCTGCCCATCTCCTGGCGGCTCTTGCGGAAGGCCCGGCGGGCCTGGCTCGAGAAGTAGAGCGTGGCGAAGGCCATGAAGGGCACGACGCTCAGGCTGAGCAGGGCGTAGGGCAGGTTGGTCGTGAGCATCAGGCCGCCGGTGATCACCAGCTGCAGCACGCCGCTGACCACGCTGAGCAGGGCGAAGCCCAGCACCTGCTGGATGGTGTCGGTGTCGCTAGTGATCCGGCTCATGATGTTGCCGGCCTCGTTGTTGGCGTAGTAGCCCATCGACAGCCGGTGGATCTGCTCGAAGGTGTCCTCGCGGATGCGGCGCAGGGCGCGCTGGCCCGCCCAGTTCATCGAGAAGAAGGCCAGGCCCTGTAGAAACGAGCCTCCGACGAAGAGCGCGAGCAGCAACAGGGCGAGCCCGCCCAGGCCCGCCAGGCGCGCGCCCTGGTCGGCGACGGCGGCGGCCGGGTCGTACCAACAGGTATCGGCCCGCGGCAGCAGGTAGCAGTCGACGGCCTGGCCGATAAAGGGCGCCGTAGCCACCTGCATCGTCGTGGCGGTGACGATCAGCAGGGCCGTGATCGCCAGGGCGTACCACCAGGGGCGGAAGTAGCGCCAGAAGCGCGCCAGGGTGGCGCTCACATTCTTCGGCTTCTGGGACTCGGTGTTCAGCATCCGGCCGGGACCGCCGTGCAATCCTCCCATCATGGGCGGGCCTCCTCTCGCGCAGCCACGGGCGCCGCATCGTCGACGAGCTGTGATGAGTAGATCTCGGCGTAGATCGGGCTGCTCTCGAGCAGCTCGGCGTGGGTGCCTAAGGCGGCCACACGGCCTTTGTCGAGGACCAGGATCAGGTCGGCGCTCTGCACGGTGCTGATGCGCTGGGCGATCACGAAGCTGGTGCGGCCATCCATCAGCCGGTCGAGGGCCTGCTGGATCTTGACCTCGGTCTGCAGATCGACACTGCTGGTCGAGTCGTCGAGGATGAGCAGGCGCGGGCCGAGCAGCAGGGCGCGGGCGATGGCGACGCGCTGCTTCTGGCCGCCCGAGAGGGTGACGCCGCGCTCGCCGACCCTGGTGTTGTAGCCCTCGGGGAAGCCCTCGATGAAGTCGTGAGCGGCGGCGGCCTTGGCGGCGGCGACCACCTCTTCGTCGGTGGCCTCGGGCCGGCCGAAGGCGATATTGTCACGGATCGTGCCGCCGAAGAGGTTGGTCTCCTGGAGCACGAGGCCGATCTGCGAGCGCAGGCTGTCGATGGTCACCTGGCGCACGTCGCGGCCGTCGATCAGCACAGCGCCCTGGCTCACGTCGTAGAAGCGCGGCAGCAGGTTGATGATGCTGGTCTTGCCGCTGCCCGTGGCGCCGAGCAGGGCCACGGTCTGCCCGGGCTCGACGACGAAGCTCACGCCCTGGAGCACGGGGTCGCCGCCGAGGTAGCGGAAGGTGACATCGCGGAACTCGACCTGGCCAGTGATCGGGGGGAGCGCAATCGCGCCGGGCTGGTCGGTGATCTCGCTCTGCGCGTCGAGCACCTCGAAGATGCGCCCGGCCGAGGCGCTGGCCTGGGCCATGAGGCTGATCACAAAGCCCAGCTGGCCGAGGGGCATAAAGACGTAGATCAGGTAGAGGCTGAACTTCTGGTATTCGCCAAGGTCGAGCGTGCCGGCCAGGATCTGCCGGCCGCCAAAGTAGAGGATGGCCGCCTGGCCGAGCTGGGCGACCAGAAAGATGATCGGGAAGAGGAATGAGAAGATCCGGCTGACCTTGAGCTGCTGCGCCATCAGGGCGGTGGCGGCCTCGTCGAAGCGGCGCTCCTCGTAGGGCTCGCGGGCGAAGGCCTTGACCACCTTGAGGCCGGCCATGTTCTCCTGGAGGATCGTGTTAAGGGCCGAGAGCCGCTGCTGCACGACCTTGAAGAGGGGCTGGGTGAGCCGCCCGAAGAGCATGAAGACCCCCAGGGCGACCGGCAGCAGGGGCAGGACCACAATGGTCAGCCGCAGGTTGGTGAAGGCCAGGACGGTCAGGGCGCCGATCAGAAGCAGGAAGGACTGGAAGGTCATCAGCAGGCCCTGGGCGATGAAGGTGCGCAGACGCTCGACATCGTCGGTGGCCCGGATCATGAGCTGGCCGGTCTGGTTCTGGTCGTAGTAGCTGAACGAGAGGCGCTGGATCTTGGTGAAGATCGCGTTGCGTAGGTCGAAGGCCAGACCCTGCGAGGTGGTCTCTGAGAAGAAGGCCTGGAGGAACGAGAAGACGCCGCGCAGGACGGCGAAGAGCATGATCAGGCCGGCCGCGTTGAAGATCAGGCTCTCGGCGGCGGCATGGTCGCCGCTGGCGACGCCGGCCTTCGTCACCACATCGATCATGTTCTGCACGAGGATGGGCACGGCCAGCTGGGCCAGGGTGGCGACCACCAGGGCGCCGTAGGCGATGGCGGCGCTGCGCTTATGGCCGCCCAGGTAGCGGATCGCCCGGCCGAGGGCGCCAGGGCTCGCGGGGGCGCGACTGGGCGGGCCGCCGCGTCGGGTCATCGGTGCCTGCACAAAGGATGCCTTTCAGTGGTTATGTCGAGCTATTACCTGGCACGGGCGTCGTCGCCCGCTCGAGCAAGTCGAGGAAGGTGCGCTGCTCATCGGGGCTGAGGCGAGCGAGCAGGAGCCCCATGCGCTGGATCTGCTCCTCGTAGAGCGCGTGGTGCAGATCGCGGCCCGCCGCGGTGAGGGCGAGCAGGACGACCCGGCTGTCCTCGGCGTGGGGCTG
>JAAXUL010000788.1 GCA_013336035.1 Chloroflexales bacterium | reverse complement strand
GGCGAGGGCCAGGGGCGCGAACAGGACAGTGATGCGGCGCATGGTGGCCTCCGCTACCTACAAATGAAACATGGAGAGGCAGTGCCTCTCCATGATCAACGTGTGCGCCGCCCCAAGGTTCCGTATGGCTGAGGCCACCCAGAGGCGGCCAGCCAGCTCTCACCCAGCTGTCAGGTCGGGCGCTATGAGCTAGCCGGCTCAGTCACCAGCTGCTCGGCGGGGATGACGATCTTGATCTTCTGGTCGGTCTCGGCCTTCTGCTGGAGCCCCTCGATCCAGGGGAGGAAGGTCTCGCTGAAGGCCTGCTGGCCGGCCGGCGTCTGGAGCATATCGGCGCTCTCGAGGCCCCGCATTACGGGCTCATCGAGCAGCTCGATAATGTGCCAGCCGAAATCGGTCTTGACCAGGCGACGCTCGCCGGCCTTCATGCTGAAGACGGCCTCGTCGAAGGGGCCGACGAAGAGGCCGCGCGGCGCCCAGCCCAGGTCGCCGCCGGCCTCCTTCGAGCCGGGGTCGTCCGAGTGCTGGGCGGCGAGGGTCGCGAAGTCGGCGCCGCCCTCCAGGTCTTTCATCAGGGCCTCGGCCTCGGTCTTCACCTGCTCGAGCTTCGCGGTGTCGGTGGTGGCCTCGGTGGACAGCAGGATGTGGCGGGCGTGGGCCTGCTCGGCGCTGGTGTGGCGCAGGATCATCTGCTGGACGACAAGGTCGCGCTCGAGCAGACGGCGCAGGTTGTCCTCGCTGCCGACCTTGGCCTGCTCGAGGAAGGCCGCGAACTGGGCCGCGTCGCCGCTGGCCCGCGACTGCTTGAGCTCTTCGATCTGCTTGGTTATGGCGGCGTCATCGGCGGCCACGCCCTCAGACGAGGCCTCCTGCATGAGCAGCTCGATCTGGATCAGCTGGTTGAGCACCTGGGCCGGGTCGGCGCCGGGCTGGTAGAAGCGCACGAAGTCGCCGCGGGTGATAGCGCCGCCGCCCACCTCGACGATCACCTCGGTGCTGCTGTACTCGCCGGTGGCCTGGGGCAGGGGCAGCGCCGTGGGCGCGTTGGGTACGCCCGTCGCGGGGCCGGAGCTGGGGGCGATCTGGTCGGCCGGGCGGGCAGCGGGGGCCGAGGGGATCAGAAAGGCCAGGCCCGCGCCAAGCGCGATGAGCAGCAGCACCGAGCTGACAATCAATGCGACGCGCGGGCGCCGGCGCCCGCCGGGCGCCGGCTCGTCGGCGCTATCATCGGTGGGCTCTGCGGTTGAAGAGTCGGCCCACTCGGGGCTGTCAGGGGGGGGCGTATCGTCCGCGCCTGGCGCGGCGTCCTCGGATCTCTCGTCAGTCAACATCGTCTCCAATCATGTGCGCGCGTGGCGCGGGCAAAGCCGCTGATATGCTACCACAGTTTCCTTAGAGGCAGATGGGAAAACGCGCGCCAGTGGGGCTATAGGCCGTGACTTTGAGCCGCCGTGGATTTGCCCCGGCATAGTTCTTGCTTTTTCCATAAATCCTGATACTGTAGGCATGACGGCCTATCACTTCCCTCGGCTAGCGCCCGCAGACCACCCTTCCCACCCCACAATCTTGATTGGCGCTCGGGTGCCTCGTCGGGCATAAGCCCCGGAGGTTACGATGCGTGATCAGTCGTCGTTGCGCTGTGCTAACTGCGGCACCCCACTGGAGCCACCCGGCAAGGGCGCGTCCCGCGTCATCTGCCCGGTCTGCCACTTCTTCAACACGTTGGGCGCGCCCAGCTCTAAGCCCGAGCTCACCCTTGAGATGCTCGAGACGCAGCTCGGCGATCTTATCGCCCAGGCCCGGGCAAGCGACCTCCCCCTCGACGCCATTGTCCATGTGCTGCGCGACGAGCTGGAGTTTGCCGCAGAGCTTGCGAGCAGCGGCCGGGATCTGTGTGTCCAGATCATCGATCTTGGCCCCCGTGTAGGTCAACCCCTGCGCCGTTCGAGTAGGGATGATAGCCTGCTACTGCGCGGCCGCACGGCCGGGGGCTAAGCCTCTCGGCCACGCCGTCGCCTGCCAAGGAGCCGACCATTTTCCAGAACACCCGCGCTTCACTCGCGGGCGGTTTCCGTGCGCTCGGCGCACGCCTCCGCCCACGCCCCGACCGGGGGCCCCTCGCCGAGCCCACCTCCGCCCCGCTGCACGGCGATCTGCTGAGCAGCGCGCAGCTCGAGGCCCACGCCTGCCTCCTTGCCGCCGACCACCGCGTCGTCGCAATGCTGCCTGGCGGCGACCCCCTGCTCGCCGCCCTCGAGCGCGACGAGCGGCAGATCGCTACCGCCCACCAGCACCTCGGCGAAGATATTCGGCGGGGCGAGCCGATCAGCCCGGCCGCCGAGTGGCTGATCGACAACATTCACGTCGTCAACGACCAGATCCGCGCGATCCGCCACGACCTGCCGCGGGGCTACTACCGCCAGCTGCCGAAGCTGCGCTACGGCCCGCTGGCCGGGCTCCCCCGCGTCTACGCGATCGCCCTCGAGATGATCGGCCACACCGAGGGGCGCGTCGACGCCGAGACGCTGCTGCGCTTCCTCAACGCCTACCAGTCGGTCACCCCGCTGCGCATGGGCGAACTGTGGGCCGTGGCGATCATGCTGCGCATCGGGCTGGTGAACAACCTCAGCCGCCTGTCGGCGCAGGTGCTGCAGGTGCGCGAGCTCCGCCACGAGGCTGACGCCTGGGCCGAGCGGCTGCTTAGCGCGCCGGACGACCAGGTCGACGAGGCGAGCGTGCTGCGCGCCCTGAGCCGGCGCTACCCGACCCTGCCCGTCACCCTCGCCGCCCAGCTCCTGCGCCGCCTGCGCGCCCAGGAAGGCGAGCACGACATCGGCCGGCTGGTGAGCTGGCTAGAGACCCAGCCCGTCACCCCGCACGAGACGATCGAGGCCCTCATCCACGAGGAGCACCAGCGCCAGGCCGCCAACCAGGTCGCTGTGGGCAACACGATCGGCAGCATGCGCGCCCTGAGCGCCATCGACTGGCCCGACTGGTTCGAGCAGGTGAGCCAGATCGAGCAGATGCTGCGCCGCGACCCGGCGGGCGCATACGCCCGCGGCAACTTCGCGACCCGCGACAGCTACCGCCACGCCGTCGAGGATCTGGCGCGCGGCGCGCGGCTGAGCGAGGATGAGATCGCCCGCCGCGTCGTCGCCCGCGCCGAGGCCGCGCCCGACGACGATCCGCGCCTGCGCCATATCGGCTACTACCTGGTAGACAAGGGCCGCGCCGCCTTCGAGGCCGAGCTCGGCTATAGATCGTCGCCCGCAGAGGCCGCGCGCCGCGTCATGCTAGAGCACCCGACGGCGTTCTACCTGGGGGCCATCAGCGGGACCACGGCGGCGGCGATGGCCGTCGGGCTGCGGCTGGCAGGGCGCGACCGCGCGACCGCGACCTGGGGCTGGGGCCTCGGCGCCGCCCTCGCCCTCGTCCCGGCCAGCGCCCTGGCGGGCGAGCTGGTCAACCGTGTTGTCACCCGGCTGCTCCCGCCGCGCACGCTGCCGCGCCTCGACCTCTCGGCGGGCATCCCCGCCGAGCTGACGACGATCGTGGTCGTGCCCACCCTGCTGCTCACCCCCGACAGCGTGGGCCGGCAGCTCGACGGCCTGGAGGTGATCGCCCTGGCTAACCAGGACCCGCACCTGCACTTCGCCCTGCTGACCGACTTCGCCGACGCGCCCGAGGAGCATATGCCCGAGGACGCCTCGCTGCTGGAGGCCGCCGCCGAGCGTATGCGGCAGCTCGCCGAGCGTCACGGCACCGCGCGCTTCCTGCTGCTGCACCGGCGCCGCGTCTGGAACGAGCAGCAGGGCCGCTGGATGGGCTGGGAGCGCAAGCGCGGCAAGCTCGAGGAGTTCAACGCGCTGCTGGCCGGCGACGCCGGCACCTCGTACGGGACGATGGTCGGCGACCCGTACCTGCTGCAGCGTGTGCGCTATGTGATCACCCTTGACGCCGACACGCAGCTACCGCGCGATGTGGGGCAGGCCCTGATCGGCACCATCGCCCACCCGCTCAACCAGGCCCTGATCGACCCGGCGACCGGGCGCGTGAGCGAGGGCTACGGGATCCTTCAGCCGCGGGTCGACATCGACCTGCCGAGCGCCACGGCCAGCCGCTTCGCCCGCGTCTTCGCCGGCAACGTCGGCGTCGACCCGTACACCACCGCCGTCTCGGACGCCTACATGGATCTGTTCGGC
>JAAXUL010000158.1 GCA_013336035.1 Chloroflexales bacterium | reverse complement strand
TCCGCCGGGCCTCGGGCCTGACCACGCTGGAGTGGTTAGCGCCCAGCGGTGGGCCGGGGGTCCCCATCCGCGGCGCGCCGCTGCCCGCGGCGCCACTTCACCCAGTATGGCTGCACGAACATGACCGCGCCCGAGAGCGCAAAGCCCAGGATGAGCAGCTGCTGCACGCGCTGCAGGGTCTGGCCGACGGCGCTGCCCTGGGTGCTCAGCACCGCGACCATCAGGACAATGAACACGGGCGCCAGCCAGCGGTGAACGAGGCGAATGGTGCGGGTCATCGAACGCGCTCCTGTCTGTGGTAGCCTCACGCTTCATTGCCACTACGATGCGGCTGCTACAGGCGAGGTTACACATGGACATCGCGCAATATACAAGATATTAGTTACGAGATGGCCATATACAATGACTTCTAACCATTATCCTGGATGCTTCCGTGGTGTGTTGAGCCAGGAGCGAGGGTACTCCCGGCCTGCTTGAAAACCGGGGGTGGCTGACGAACATGGCGATGAAGACCCGGGTGAAATGAATCGCGCCGATACCGCCCGCCTCCTCGTCGTTGTCCTGCAATGCCAGGAAGGTGCCGGAGTACTTCAGTCTGGGGCGCCATCGTCGACGTCCGATATCCTCAGATGATCGTGGTCTGAAGCACGCTCTCGGCCTCATCGTGGTCGCCGGTGATGCGGAATGCGCGGGCGTAGATGAGGGCCGCGAAGCGCTTCACCAGGCAGGCGCAGGCGTCTGGGTCCTGGCGGCGCAGTCCGTCTAGCAGGGCGCGCTCATCATCATAGATAGTCAGGTCAATCGTAGGTCCAGGTATCACGCGAACCTCCATTGGTTACGTGAGCGACCAGGCGCGCGCAGCCGGTCAGGTGCACGGGCTGCGCTTTGCCACGTGGGTAGTGGCCGAGAAGGCGCCGTAGCGCGCGAGCAGCATCCGCCCGGCAAGTTTCGCCACAAACCCGTACGAGAGCGGTTCGCACCAGACCGTGACACGTGGACGGCGGGAAAGGTTGTGGCAACCCTTCCCGCCGTGTGGAGTGATCATCTGCCCTGGCAGCGGCTCCCCGGCAAGGCAAAACCAGTTGCCGCAACTGCCCAGGGATTAGGTAACCCTACGCCTGGCGGGCGATCATTTGCGCACGGGGCGCTGGCAGGTGGTGATCCCAAAGGGCAGGTAGAGCGGGCAGAAGCTGATGACGCTGGTGATGCCGAAGACGGCCGCCAGCACGCCCAGGATGAACGCCAGCACGCCGCTCACCAGGCCGCTCGCGATCAGCCCCACAATGAGCACCGCAACAACCGCCCGCGCCACCCGATCAATCGTCCCCATATTCGCCTGCATCGCTGTGCTCCTGTTCATGGTATCCAGGCTCTTCTGATGCCAGGATAGCAGACGATACCCGCCAGATCCGTGACTATGTCACACAGCTAGCGCAGCTCGGCGCGCCGTTGCAGTCCAGAGCGATCTACGATGGCCACTCGACCGCGCGCGACCTGGATCAGCCCGCTGGCCGCAAAGTCGGCGAGGATACGGCTGATGACCTCGCGCGAGCTGCCGAGCTCCGCGGCGATCTGCTGGTGGGTGAGCGTGAGGACGCCCGTGCCCGCTGGCAGCCGGCGGAGCAGGAACTCGGCGGTGCGGACGTCCACGCGCCGGAAGGCCACCTCATCGACCACGGCCATCACCAAGGCGAGACGCTGCGCCAGCAGCTGGAACACATGCGTGCGCCATGGTGGGAAGGCGTCGATCCAGCGCTGGAAGACGGTGTGCGGCAGGACAAAGGCCTCAGCCGCCTCTTCGACGGTCGCGATAGCGGGGAACTGCCGGTCGCTGAGGATGCAGCTGGCGGTAAGCATACAGCTCTCGCCGCGGGCGAAGCGGTAGAGGGTGATTTCACGCCCCGTCTCGCCGATCGTGAAGACCCGCACCTGGCCGCGGGTCAGGATGGCAAACGCCTGACACTGATCGCCCGCTTCGAAGATGGTCGCCCCCGCGGGGAAGCGCATCTGTGTCGCCTGCGCGACGAAGGCACGAGTCACCTCAGCGGTGGGATCGGTAAGGAAGGGCAGCAGCGCGGCCGCCTCCCGCCACTCGCGCTCGCTCAGCATCGCCTTGCTCCTCGCCGAAGGGTCTCAACACCTTGAGCCTCTCGGCACACCAAATATATTACATTATCAGCGAGTTTATCAATGGATTACAACCACTTTTTTAGTTGTAATAGCTCAACGGAATAATTACTATCCGGTTAAGAAGTCTCACACAACTGAGACTCTTCCCGGGCGTACCATAATGTCACACCCGCGGGAGCTGTCAGAAGGAGATACCTGGATGGCCCGGATCGTCATCGTCGGCGCCGACTTTGCCGGCCATACCGCCGCCCTCTACCTTGGTGACAAGATCGGCAAACAGCATGAGATCACCGTCATCAACCGCTACGACTACTTCGGCTTTGTGCCCTCGTGGGTCTGGGTTGGTGTGGGCCAGATGGCGCCCGAGCAGACCACCATCCCCCTCAAGAAGGTCTACGACCGCAAGCATGTCAAGTTTATCCAGGGCGCGGTCACCGAGGTGCACCCAGATGAGAACTACCTGCTGGTCAGCCCCGCGGATCACGGGGAGCTGCGGCGGGTCGCCTACGACTACCTCATGATTGCCACCGGCCCCAAGCTCAACTTCGCCGCCACCCCGGGCCTCGGCCCCAGCGCGGGCCACACCGTCTCGATCTGCACCCTCGACCACACGCTCCACGCCCGTGACACCTACCTCGAGCAGGTGCGCCGCCTGGAGAAGGGCGAGCGACTGCGCTTCGTGGTCGGCACCGGCCACCCCGGCGCCACCTGCCAGGGCGCGGCCCTCGAGTACATCTCAAACATCCACAAGGACCTGCTCAAGCGCCGCCTGCGCAACCGCGTCGATCTGGTCTACCTCTCCAACGAGCGCGCCCTGGGCGACTTCGGCATCGGCGGCCTGCACGCCCGCTACAAGGGCAAGTTCATCTCCAGCGAGGAGTTCATCACCGCGATCTACCGTGAGTACGGCATCATCACCGAGATCCAGAAGGGTGTGCTCAAGGTCGACGAGCAGCGCATCTACTGGGAGGATTTCGCGGGGTGCTACGGCGAGACCAGCTACGATTTCGCGATGCTCATCCCCCAGTTCACCGGCCAGCCCCTGAAGTACATCGGCAGGGACGGCAGCGACATCGCCGAGCGGGTGGTGGCGCCGAACGGTCTGGTCAAGGTGGACGCCACCTATGGCCTGGACTACGAGACCCTGCGCCGGCAGCCCGACGCCTGGCCCGCCAGCTACCAGAACCCAAGCTACCCCAACATCTTCGCCGCGGGCATCGCCTTCGCCCCGCCCGGCCCGATCTCCATCCCCCACGTCACGCCCAACGGCACCAGCATCAGCGCCGCCCCGCCACGCACCGGTATGATCGCCAGCATCATCGGCCGCGTCGCCGCGCTGAACATTCTGAGCATGATTGAGCAGGGCCAGGCGACCCACCACGAGCGCATGTCCGAGATGTTCGCGGCCTGCGTGGCCTCGATGGGCGGCTCACTCTGGGACGGCGAGGCCGCGACGATCATCATCTACCCGGTAGTGCCGGACTACCAGCGCTACCCCAACGCCGAAGGCCGCGACATGTTCGTGACCCACATGGAGTTGGGCACCGGCGGGGCCTGGATGAAGCGCCTGGTCCACGAGACCTCAAGATCCTCAAGGCGGTGGACCACAGCAAGCGCGCCTGAGGCTACGCGGAGGATAGACGACAGACAACGGACGACCGCCCAGCGCCGGCCCGCCGGTCGTCCGTCGTCCGTCGTCGAGAACCCAGCACGGACTTCCGGCGAGCAGCGTTAGCGCATCGCCAACCCGTGACGTACGACGGCACTCCCGGGCTGCTCGTAGGGGCAGAGCACCAGCAGCGCGCGCACCGGCGTGGGCGCCACGTTCTGCCAGCGGTGCGGGAGCGCGGCCTCGAAGAGCAGGCTATCGCCCGGCTCGAGCAGGTAGACCTCCTCGGCCACCGTGTAGGCTAGCCGCCCCTCCAGGCAGTAGATGAACTCCTGGCCGGGGTGGACAATGGCCTGTGACCCACTGCCCGCCTGGGGGTCGAGGGTCAGCAGCAGGGGCTCAAGGGTGCGCCGGGCCATGCCGGCGCCGAGGTCGGCTAGGAGCCCGTGGGGGAGGGGCGCCGCCCGCTGCTGACCGGCCTTGCAGAAGACCAGGGGCAGGGCCGGAACCTCCGGCGCGAAGAAGGCGGTGATCGGCACCTGGAGCGCCTGCGCCAGCTGCTGGAGCGTGCTGACGCTGGGCGAGGTCTTGCCGTGCTCGATCAGGCTGAGCGTATTGATGGCCAGCCCGCTTGCCTCGGCCAGGGCGCGGATGGAAAGGCTGTGGGCTTCCCGCAACGCACGCAGCCGTGTCCCAACGTCAGCTACCTCGGGGGCGAGGGCGGCTGCTTCAGCTGCGGCGTCGTGGTGTGATCGCATTGGGTGGGGATGGTCGTGACGGGTCACAGGGCTCAGCTCCTATCCAGGGGCCGTGGTGGCGCGCGAACGCGGGTAGGTTGCCACAATACAACTAGAATAGTGTGAAAGCTCATCTATTCTAGCACGCTTATGAACTATTATTTTAGGTACAGGTCGTCCGATCACGCCTGGCGAACTGTACCTACCTGCCGAGCGCGCTGCGCGCCCTGACTGTGAGCACCAGCCCTATGAAGATCGCCTTCGTCAGTGACAACGGAACCACGATTAGTCGCCATTTCGGTCGCGCCCGCCAGTATGTCGTCGTGACCCTCACCGAGGGCCAGGAGGTGGCCCGCGAGGTGCGAGCCAAGACTGGCTGCCACGGCCACCATCACCACGGCGCCGGCCACGATCACCACAGCGACCAGCATGACGACCACGCCCATCACGACCACGCCCATCACGACGATATGCTGCAGGCCATCGCCGACTGCGAGGTGCTGATCGCCGGGGGTATGGGCACCGGGGTGGATCAGCGCCTAGTCGCGGCCGGCAAGCGGACGATCCGCACCCAGATGCAGGACATTGACCAGGCGCTGCAGCTGTTTCTGGCCGGGCGGCTCGGCGACACCATTGAGCTGGTCCATTAGCCAGCGCCTGATGGAGGCCCTGACGCCACCGGAAGGACAAGGAGGGTTGCATGGATGCATCCGCCCCGTCAATGCCGCCGGTACTGCTCCAGCCCGTGGACGCCGTCGAGGTGACCATCCTGGTCGATAACGTGATGGACGCCCTGCTGGCCAGTGGCGCGGGCGTCCAGCGTGCGCCCCTCCGCTGGGAGAGCTTCGAGCGTGCGCCCCTGCTGGCCGAGCACGGCTTTGCCGCCCTGGTGACGGTGGAGCGGGCCGGGCAGCGCACCAGTATCCTCTACGATACCGGCCTTGGCCCCACCACCCTGGTGCACAATATGGATGTGCTCGGCATCGATCCGGCTGCGCTGCGGGCCATCGTGCTATCGCACGGCCACACCGACCATCATGGCGGCCTGCTGGGGCTGTTGGCACGGCTGGGCGCCCGCCACCTCCCACTCGTCCTCCACCCCGCGTGCTGGCGCGACCGCAAGGGGATCTTTCCGAGTGGAGCCGAGCTGCACCTCCCGGCGCCCAGCCGCGCGGACCTGGAGCGCGAAGGCGTCGAGATCCTTGAGCGCCGTGATCCCTCGCTCTTACTCGATGGCCAGGTGCTCGTGACAGGCCAGGTGACGCGGGTCACGCCCTTCGAGCAGGGGATGCCCAACCACTTTGCCCGCGCCGCCGACGGTAGCTGGGAGCCGGACCCCTGGATCTGGGATGACCAGGCCCTGGTGGTGCACGTGCGTGACAAGGGCCTGGTCGTGCTCTCGGCGTGCAGCCACTCGGGGATCGTCAACGTGCTCCACTACGCCCGCCAGCTGACGGGCGTCGCGACCGTCCATGGGGTGATCGGAGGCCTCCATCTGTCAGGGGGCGCCTTCGAGCCGATCATCCCCGCGACGGTCGCCGCGCTGGTCGAGCTCGCGCCCGCCGTGATGCTCCCGGGGCACTGTACGGGCTGGAAGGCCCAGCACGCCATCGCCCGCGCACTTCCCGATGCCTACGTCCAGACCTGTGTAGGCACGCGTATCCGGGTGGCCTGAATCGCCGCGGGCCCAGCAGGGCATCCGTTTCAGCAGTCACGGATGCGGGGATAGGCATGTGACCACATACTAGCGGCTCGCAATCACCATCGGGTGTGCTCCGGGAGTGGGTGCCTGGGCCAGCCGCTGCTCCGCCAGCTGGCGCGCTGCCGCATCGGTGGTGACCCCGTCCGCCTCAGCCCGCTGGAGCACCTGCCGTACCGTGTCGCCAATGGCGCGCACCTTCGCCTCCGCCTGCGCCGGCGACCAGCCCAACGCCTCGACCCCGACCACCGTGATTGCCCCGCCACTGTTCACCACGAAGTCGGGGACGTACACAATCCCCCGCGCCCGCAGGCGCTCCGCATCCTCCGCCGTCGCCAGCTGATTGTTGGCCGCCCCCGCGATGCCGCGACAGCGCAGCTGCGCGATCGTCTCGCGGTTCAAGACCCCACCGAGGGCGCACGGGGCGAAGATGTCGCAGGGTGTCCCGCTGACCTGGTCTGGATGGATGATCGCGATGCCCGTCGTCTGGAGGCGTTGCACGACCACCGGGTCGATCTCGCTGACCAGCACCTCGGCCCCGGCGGCCAGCAGCCGGGGGATCAGATCCTGGCCGACGCCGCCCGCCCCCTGGACCAGCACTCGCCGGCCGTGCAGCTCGGGTGCGCCAAACAGGTGCGCGACGAGGGCCTCGATCCCGTAGAACACGCCCATGGCGGTCGGCGGCGCGGAGCTCCCTGAGCCACCGGCCGCAGCGGTGCGCCCGAAGACATACGGGGCGCCCGTCGTCCCGATCACATCCATATCCGTCGCACTTGTGCCAACATCAGGCCCAGTGACATACAGCCCGCGCAGCCGGCGCACCAGCGTGCCGAAGCGCTGAAGCAGCTCTGGCCGGCCACGCTGCTCCCAGACCGCGGGGAGGGCGATCACCGCCTTCGCGCCGCCCAGCGGGAAATCGGCCGCCGCGAACTTATAGGTCATGCTCCGAGCCAGCTGGCAGGCGTCCTGGATGGCCGCGGCCAGGGATGGGTAGGCCCGCATGCGCGTGCCCCCGGCACCCGGGCCGAGCCGCGTCGAATGCACGGCAATCACAAACCAGGCGCCGCTAAGCTGGTCGGCGTGGGTGACCACCAGCTCGCCGTCCCAGTGGCGAATGATGGCCTCGATCTGCACGTTCGTATTGTCCATCGCATACACTCCTGTCGCTCAGGCCGAGGACTCTGCCACGAGCAGTGCAGGCCGAGCCAACGGTAGTACGTGCCGCGCCCCGTACGCGGCCTGATAGCGGGCGGGGGTGAGCCCCTGCTGACGGCGAAACTGCCGGGTGAGGTGGCTCTGGTCGGTGAACCCGCTGGCGACAGCTACATCGGCGATGTCGGCGCCGGCAGCGAGCAGGGCTTTCGCGTGGTCGATGCGGAGATGGAGCTGATAGGCATGCGGGGGCAGCCCGACGGTCTGGCGGAAGCTCCGGTTGAGATAGGCAGGGTGGAGCCCGACCAGGGCGCCCAGCTCCCGCAGTGAGACAGGCTGATCCCAGTGGGCGTGGAGGTAGTCACGCACGACGGCCACGGCGCGCCCCTCGGCACCCGCCGGTACTGCTGATTGCTGCGATGCGCCGTAGTGCGCGGTGAGGAGAGCCAGCGCATCAAGCAGGGTCGCCTCGGCCGCGAGCGGCTGGGTGGTCTGCCCCAGCAGGCTGTGGAGCTGCCGGAGGGTGGTGGCGAGGGATGGGTCGTAGGGTGCGGGATGCGTGAAGGCCAGCGTGGGGGCCGCGGGGCTCAGCGCGGTAAGCAGGTCAAGCGGCAGGTAGAGCATGCGATAGGACAGGGGCGCATCGGCCGTGTGGACACCACCGGTGTGGACATCACCGACATTGATCAGCACCAGGGTGTGCGCTGGCGCCACGTGGAGTACGCGCCGACACCAGAACGAGCCAACGCCGGCGTCGACGACGCCAACGGCCAGCGCTTCATGAACATGGCGCCCAAAAACATGCGCATGGTAGGAGGCTTGAAACAACTCCACTCCCGGCAGGGACGGGGCCTGTCAGAGCCGCGCCGCATCCAGCGGCTGGCGCCTCGTCTGTCGGCCCCCGCTCACGCGCTCCCCTCCTCAGTGACGGAACGACCAATCCACGACTTCACCGCGTGCCTGCATGCAGGCAAGTATGCGTGAGCACGGCGCGGAAGTCTAGCACGTTCTTGACCTGACGAGCGGTCTTCGGGGCGTTCCGTCGCCCAAGGGTGATCGTCGTGGCCGGCAAGGTTTCACCCCTCGCGCAGCAGCAGGACGCATTCGCTAATGGTGTCCGCTGCTCACGCAGGACTCAGGACCAGGCTTATACCACCAGCGTCAGTTCCAATTCCTCGAAGCTGGCATGGTGGACAAAGCCAAGCCGGTTGTAGCACGCTATTGCCGCCGCATTCTCGGCGTGTACGTTCAGACCCACCTGATCCACCGTCGTCAGGAGTTCCCGACAGAGCCGGGCGGTGACGATGGTAGCATAGCCGCGCCCGCGGGCGACCGGGTGGGTCACGATATTGCCAAGGGCTGCGGCCTGCTGTGTCGGTGAATAGACATGCACCCCGGCCACGCTGACCAACGCGCCCGCCTCGCGGAGGCCGTAGTAGTGGCCTGTCTCCAGCATGCGCGGGTCGAACCAGTTGCCTGGGTAGCTCGCCGCGTAGAGCGCCTGGATCTCCGTGAGATTGGTGGAGCCGAGCCGCTCGGTCGCCTCGACGTTGACCCTGGTGAGGCGGGCGGACTCCGCCAGCATCATCTTATTGAAGTCGCCGTGGGGCGCGATATGGAAGGTTCTGGCGAGGGTCTCGCGCAGGCCCGGCGTCAGGTGAGCGTAGATGCGAGGCGGCATCAGGTGGCGCACGCTGGCGAGCAGAGTTCGCATCTCATCCAGGGAAACGCCCGTGAGGGCGTGGAACACCAGGTGCTCCGGGGCCATGTAGCCGAGGATCACCTGCCGCAGCTCGCCGTCAACCTCCAGGCCATACCAGATCGTGTGGGGCCAGAAGAAGTCGTCGAGGTCACCAAGGGCGTAAAGGTGCAAGGGCGCGTCGCGACGGAGAAACGTCGCCAGCCGCTCCCGGTCGTGGATCGAGACAATGCGTGTGCTCACCAGGGGAGCTCCTAACATGGAGGTTGTTGCAGAACGCCTCGAACAGGGAAGAGAAACGTTACTGGATTACCAGAGAGCTGATGAAGCTCTGATGGCTCGTCGTCAACAAGGAACGACGGCGCCTACCTACCGAGGAGGAGCCCGCTCTCTGCCTGGAGGTAGCGATACACGGTTGCTTTGGAGATGTGATAGTCCTGCATCAGCGTGCGAATCAGCACCCCCTGCTGGCGACGCTCCTGAAGCTCGGCGACCTGAGCTGGCGTGAGCTGCTTGCTGCGGCCGAACACCACGCCTCGTGCCTTGGCGAGCTGGATGCCGTCCATCTGACGCTCGGCCCGCAGCTCCGTCTCGAACTGCGCGATGGCGCCCAGCATGTGGAAGAGTAGCCGGCCCGTCGCGTCGTTGGTGTAGATCTGCTGGTCAAGCACCTGGAGGTGGACGTCCTTGCGCCGCAGATCCTCGGCGATCTGGCAGAGGTGCAGGGTTGAGCGGGCCAGGCGGTCCAGCCGGGTGACGACCAGGGTATCGCCTTCGCGCACATACTCCAGGCAGGCCGCCAGCCGGGGGCGCTTGCCCGTCGCGCTGCGCTGCTCCTGGTAGCGCTTGTCGCAGTGCTTCAGCTTCTCTAGCTGCACCTCCAGGCGCTGCCCCGCCGAGCTCACCCGCGCATAGCCAACCAGCGCCATGGCCCCTCCGTGTCTCACAACATATTAGGCGTCCGTAGAATGCTATTATGCACCATAAATTGAGACACGCTTTTCGGGATGGCTCAGCATGTATACCTTCTGAAACCCTCGCCGCAGCTGCGACCATCCGTGTCGGGACGGCATGAGAGTGGTGGAGCGCTGGGTGCCCTCGTCAGTGATGACCGCTTCTGTGGCGACGCGAGGCAGTCTCAGCACACATCACATGATCCGGGTGTGGTCATTATGACCACGGCAAGATGGAAACTATCATCCGAGCTGAGGCGAGGAGGTGTCATTCTCATCGCCGAGGGGTTGCGGCTCAGCAGACAGAGCGCTCAGGAAGAAGCGCACTTCTCCAGCCAACTCCGCATCGGTGGCAAGCAAGGCGACCGTGTCTGCCGTGTCCGCATCGGCGACCAGGAGCGCCAGCGGCGACACGTTGAGCGCCTGGGCAATCACCTCGAGGCGATCGAGGTACAGAGGGCGCCGGCCATACTCGAAGTTGATCAGGGTTTCTGTTGGCCACCCAAGCGCTTTCGCCAGGGCCGCCGCACTCATACCCCGCTGTCGACGTACATCACGGATACGTCGACCGACAATCTCGCGCAGACTTGAGGGTGTGCCGTTCATAGGATGCTTGCCTTGAGGCGCGGAAACCCAGGAGCTTCAGCCCTGGGAGGAACGCACCGCGTTAGCGGCTTTAGCCCAGAGTTGCACGGGCGTTCGGATTATGCTATACTTGCTCTATGACACAGACGCTCTCCACACGAACCGTATGCTGCAAGCTGTCGCTTGACGCTGACGCCGCAACTACCATTCAGGCGACGGCGGTTCAGTTCAACGCGGCGGCAACCTATTGTGCTCAGGTCGCGTGGGCGGAGCGCATCACCAACAAGAACAAGCTGCACCACGTTGTCTACGGCCCCAGCCGCGTCAACTACGGGTTGGGGGCGCAACTGGCCTGTTGCGCCAGGGACAAGGCGGCTGAGGCAGTTCGGGCGGCACGAGCCAACGGGCACGATACCTGCCCGACCTTCAAGCCGGATAGCTCGATCCGCTACGACGCACGCACCTACCGACTGATGAGCCTCGACCGCGTGAGCTTGAACACGCTTACGGGCCGGGTGATTGGGCAGCTCGTCCTGGGCGAGTTTCAGCGCCGCTACCTGTACGACACGAGTTGGAAGATCGGCGGCGCGGAGTTGGTGCAGCGGGACGGGCAGTTCTACTTGCACATCACGCAGACCAAGGCCAACCCTGCGCCCGATGAGCCGACCGGCTTCCTCGGGGCCGATCTCGGCATCGTGAACCTGGCCGCCGATAGCGACGGCGAAACCTATAGTGGCACGCACGTGCAAGCGGTCAGAGAGCGCCGTCACAAGCAGCGCCAGGAGTTGCAGCAGGCGAACACCCGCCGTGCCCGCTGGCGCCTGCGGAAGAACGCCCGCCGCGAGGCGCGCTTTCAGCGGGATGTTAATCACTGCATCAGCAAGAAGCTGGTTGCGAAGGCACGCACGGCCCGTAAGGCACTCGCGGTCGAAGATCTGACGAAGATCCGCGCGCGAGTCACGGTTCGACGGGCGCAGCGCCGTGCGCGCCATTCCTGGGCCTTTCGCCAACTTCGGAGCTTTATCGCGTACAAGGCCGCGCAAGCGGGTGTGCTGATCGTTGCGGTGGACCCGCGCGACGTGCGACGTGAAGTCGCCGACAGAACTGTCCTGCTGAGCACACTGCTCTGACAGGACCTGCTGTCCCATCAGCAGTACCCTACGAGGTAGTGCAGCGAGGTAACGAGCTGTGCGAAGCCCTCGGA
>JAAXUL010000157.1 GCA_013336035.1 Chloroflexales bacterium | reverse complement strand
CGAGGTGAGCGTGATCTGTTTGGTGAGGGCCTGCTGGGCCACCATGTGGGTGCTGAGGCGGCAGAGCAGCGGCACATCGACGGGACCCAGCGCCAGGGTGAGCTGGCCGGTCGCGATCTTGGAGAGGTCGAGGATGTCATTGATCAGGCTCAGCAGATGGCGGCCGCTCTCGTCGATGCTGCGCAGGGCCTGTTGCTGCTGTGGGGTGACAGGGCCGTAGATCGCCTCCTGTAGGGCCTCGGTGCGGCCGAGGACGGCGTTGAGCGGCGTGCGCAGCTCGTGGCTCATCGTGGCCAGAAACTCGTCCTTAAGCCGGGCGGCGCGGCCCAGTTCGGCGTTGGCCAGGCTCAGGTCAGCGGTGCGCTCGGCGACCCGGCGAGCCAGCAGCGCGCGCTCGGCCGCGAGCTGCCCGAACAGCCGCACGTTCTCGATCGCCAGCGCGGCGCGGTCGGCCAGGTCCTGCGCCAGAGTCAAATCATCGGCACTGAACGCGGGCTGCCCTGGCATGTGGCGGGCGAACAAGAGCGTGCCCAGGATCTGGCCGTGCACTCGCAGGGGGGTAATGATCGAGCTGTAGGGGCGATAGCGCTCGAACAGCGGCCTGATCTCGGGCGGCGCCCCCGCTCGCTCTTCTTCTGGGTCTATGGCCGCCCGCAGCAGCGGCTGCCCACTGCGCACCACCTGCGCGGCGGGGTTGGGGTCGTCGATGTGGATCCGGACATGCCCAAAGATCGCTTGCACGACCTTCTGCATGGCCGGATCGCGATCATAGACCGTGACCGCGTGCAGCCACTGCGGGTCGTGCGTGCGCAGCTGGACGACACACCCCGCGCCAAGGGGGTCGGCGGTGTGGCGCGCCACTAGATCCAGCACGGCCCGCTCGTCGGTGCCGGCCTGGGCGAAGGCGTGCGAGGCCGCGGCGAGCACCGCGATGCGCTCGGCGTGGGCGCGGAGCTGCGCCTCGGCCGCCTTGCGCGCGCTGATGTCGCGGTTCACGCTCACCACCCCAAGTGGCTCACCGCTCGGCGCGTGGATCGTGGCGACCGCCGCCAAAATGGCGATCGCGCGGCCATCGCGGTGGTGCTGGATCACCTCGCCCTTCCAGAAGCCGTGCGCACGAAATTCCCGGATCACCTGCGCCCGCTCGCGCTCGAAATGCTCTGTCCGCAACAGAGTCGTAACGCTCTGGCCCAGCGCCTCGTCGGCACGCCAGCCATACAACGCCTCAGCGGCCGGGTTCCAGCCGGTAATCCGAAACTCTAGGTCCGAGGTGATCACGGCGTCCTGCATATGCTGCAGCAGGCTGGCCTCATCAAGCGGCCGCGGTGCAGCCGCTGGGGATAGGGTGTTTGCGCGCAGCACCACCCTGAGGCAGGCTCCGCCGGTATCAGCGCACTGCGCCATCACTACGCTGGCCGCAAAGGGGGTGCCATCTTTGCGCACGCCGGCGATCAGCCGGTGCTCCTCGTGCGGCATCGCCGTGGCGGGGTCGAGCGCGGCCAGCGGCGGGAGGAGCATAGCGAGGGGTTGGCCCAGCACCTCGTGGGCGGCATAGCCAAACAGCCGCGCGGCGCCCTGGTTGAAGAGACTAACACGCAGCCATGGGTCCGTGGCAATGATTGCGTCGTCAGTGAGGGCCAGGATACTGTTCAGGAGGGCCGCCGCGTCCTGTGGCGCAACCATGGGGCCGGGGTTGGCGGACATGTGGGGGACGCTGCCCGTAGGGCGTATCCCTTCGTCCATGGGTAACGCCTCGTCGTGCTTCGGTACCGCCCGGGTGAGCAGAGCTCGTGAGCGCGGCGCTCGAGGCCTTGCCCTGATGGCGGGCGTGCACTGGGCTGGGCGGAGCGTCTCCCTCGGGTAGCAAGAGCTATGCCAGCCATTCACCGCGCCTGTCGCCGCAGCCTGGACGGGGACCCCGTGGTTCAGCGCTTCGAGCAGCCCGGCATAGATGGCGTTCAGGCCGGCCCGGCGACGAGCCGCGCGCCGATTTCGCGCAGGATGGCGACAGCGAAGGGCTGAGCGTCCGCTACGCTGCGGATGCCGTGCCCGGCGCCATGACGACGACCCGGTCGCGTCCGGCATGCTTGGCCTGGTACAGCGCGGCATCGGCGCGGGCGAGCGCGTCCTCGAAGCGCCCCTGCGCATCGGTCACGATCGTCGCGCCGAGCGAGACAGTGACGGGCGGCAGCGCCTGGCCGTGGTGGCTGATGGCCAGCGCCGCGACTACCGCGCGGATGGCCTCGGCCCGGGCGGCCACCACGTCGAGGGGGACCGCCGGCAGCATCAGCACGAACTCCTCGCCGCCGTAGCGGCAGACCACATCGCTGGCGCGCACCGTGGCCAGCAGCAGCCGGCTGACGGCGCGCAGGACGATGTCGCCGGCATCGTGGCCGTAGCTATCATTGATCCGCTTGAAGTGGTCCACATCGAGCATGATCACGCCGACCGGGTAGTGATCGCGCGCGGCGCGGTGCAGCTCCCGGCTCAGGGTCTCTTCCAGATAGCGCCGGTTGAACAGCCCGGTCAGGGGGTCGCGGATGGCCTGCTCGCGCAGGAGGGCGCGCAGGCGCACATTGGCCAGGCCGAGGGCCGCCTGCTCGGCAAAGGCCACGGCCAGCTGCTCGTGGGCCGCCCGCCCAACCTCCGCCGGCTCGGTGAGCGGGAGGTGCACGTGGAGCACCCCAAGGGCCTCACCCTCTACCACCAGGGGGACACACAGGGCCGCGCGCGACAGCTCGGCGGGCACGTCCGCGCAGCAACAGCCATCACAGCTGGGCTCCCCCAACAGAATCTGCCCAGCGCCAAGCGCCCGGCAGTCGCTCGGGCGGAGCGAGGGAAAGGGTGGGCGGGCGAGCCCCCAGGCCAGAACGGGCTCGAGCGCGCTCCGGTCGTGGCGCTGCACGAACAGCGTGCCGGCCACATCAGAGAAGAGCCGCTGTGCCGCGCGGGTCACGATAACATAGCCGTCCTCCAGCGAGGTGCAGCGCATCAGCGCGCCGCCGAGCTCGCCGAGCACGCGCAGCTCGGCCGCCTGGCGCTCCAGCGCGGCCAGCGAGGCCGCCAGCCGGGCGTTGGCGTCGCGGAGAGACTCCTCGGCCTGGCGCTGCGCGGCCGCCGCCGCCTGGTAGGCGCGGATCTCGCGGAACACGAGCACCACGCCGGTGGGCTGCCCGGCGTCATCGCGGATGGGCGCCGCGCTGCCCTTGATCGGCCAGATCTGCCCGTCGGGCGCGAGCAGCAGCGTGGGCGCCGCCAGCGCGATCGGGGTGTCCGTCGCCAGCACCTGGGCGATCAGGTCCGGCAGCGGCGCATAGGTCTCTGCATGCACGAGCGGCACCACGGCGGTGAGCGCGCGCCCGACCAGGGCCTGCGCATCGTGGCCGCACAGCTGGGCCGCGGCCGCGTTCGCAGTGGTGACCATCCCCGCCAGGTCGGTCACCAGCACGGCGTCGCCGATGCTGCCCAGGGCGGTGGTGAAGCGGGCCTCGCTGGCCTGGAGCTGACGCTGGAGCTGCTGCTGCTCGACCAGGTCGAGGGTGCGTCCGAGGACGCGCTCGTCGAAGGGCCTGAGCAGGTAGCCGGCCGGCGCGCCGCCCCCGGCGGCGTCCGCGTGGGCGGTCAGGTAGATCACCGGGATGTGCAGCTGCGTCTGGAGTTGCTGGGCGGCGGTGACACTGTCGACCAAGCCGGCCAGGTGGAGATCCATCAGCACCAGGTCGGGGTGCTGCTGCGCCGCCGCGGTGAGCGCCGCCTCGCCAGAATCGACCAGCCCCGTAACGGCGTGGCCGAGCGCCTCGACGGTGGTGGCCAGATCGCGGGCGGCGGTGGCTTTATCCTCGGCAATGAGCACGCGCATGGTTCGCTCGCGATCCAGTAGCCGGGCGCAATCAGTAGATCAGCCGACGCTCAGGGGCCACATCGGCGGCGAGTGCTGCGACTGCCATGGCAGGCACGCGCCGGCGGTACAATTATGTCAAGCGCACCGGCCTGCCAGCGCGTCTGGCCGGCCATGGGCGGCACGCCGACACTAAGCCCCCAGAGAAGCAGCGCGCGCATCCGGTCTGCCGCATGCCCGCCGACCAAGACGATGCGCCGCAATGCGCCGCGCGCCGCGGATGGAATGTTGGCCGTGTCCAGATCGGGGATTATCTCATGAGTATAACATGGTTATCGGGCGTCGCACGGTGCGCCAGGCCTGCACAATCAGGTCGACGACTCGCTCGGGCACGAACAGCGACGTGTCGATCATGAGATGATAGTGATCTGCCTCGCGCCAGTTGGCCTGGTAGAACTGCTTCATATAGCGCGCGCGGTCGAGATCGCGCTGTGCGATGCGGCGCTGCGCCTCGGCGCGGTCGACGTGCATGCGCCCCATGATCGTCGCCGCCCGCCGCTCTAGGGGCGCGTACAGCCCCACGTGCATGACGTCCTCCCAGCCGGCCAGGGCGAAGCTCGCGCCGTGCCCGACGATGACGACCTCGCTCCGACGGGCCGCGGCCGTGATCACCTGGCAGGTTACCTGGTGGTAGAGCGTGTCGTCCATCATCGCGAGCGTGTTCTCGGCTGACACGGCGCCCCCGGTCAGCTCGCCCGCGGCCCAGAGCATCGTGATGGCGCGCTCCAGCAGCCCCGAGACGCGCTCATCGTGCTGGTCCGCCGTGCCTTCCTCTACGTGTAGCTCCCGCGCAACGCCCTTGACAATCTCGCGGTCCACGTAGCTGAAGCCGAGCTGCTCCGCGAGCATCCGGGCGATATCCCGCCCGCCGCACCCCATCTGGTACTCGATTGTGATCGCAGTCATGATTATCCTCTCACTCGATCAAGATCGGTTCGGCGTCGGTAGACACGGCGGGGCGGTGGGCCGGGCGCAACAGCAAGGCGATCAGCCCCCCGGAGGCCACAATCACGGCCGCCAGGAGGAAGGCGTCGCGAAAGGAGAGCAAGGTCGCCTGGAGTCGCACCTGCAGCCCGATCAGGCGTAGCGCCGCCGCCTGCGCTTGCAGCGCGGAGAGCCCGCGGCTCTGGTAGAGCGCGGCCATACGACCGATCAGCTGGCCCGTGGGCGAGATAGGGGTCACTCGCTCGGCCATGTGTGCGTAGTGCACCGGCGTCCGGTTCTGCACATAGGTGGCGAGCAGCGCGGTCCCGAAGGCGACGATCACCTGGCGCAGCAGGTTCAGCAGAGAGACTGCCCGCCCCATGGCCTCCTTCGGTACGTTGTAGAGGGCCACGACCTGCGCCGGCTGAAGCGTGAACGATAGGGCCACGCTGCGCCCGAGCAGCCAGAACTGCAGGGTCAGGAATGAGGTCTGTAGCGTGAGGTGCGAGAGCGCGAAGCTGGTCAGCGTCAGCGCCACCGCACCCGTGATGATCACCGGCTTAGCCCCTAGCCGGTCCACGAGGATGCCGCCGATCGGGAGCATGACGGCGGTCAGCAGGGCCGAGGGCATCAGCACCAGGGCCGCCTGGACCGGGCTCAGGCCGCGCAGGCTCTGCAGGAAGATCGGCAGCAGGAACAGCGCGCCGAACATGCCGATCTGCAGCGTCCATGTGAGCAGGTTGCCGCAGGTGAAGTTCCAGTCGCCGAACAGCCGCAGGTCGAGCAGCGGCGTGGGCGTCCCGAGCTCGACGATCACCAGCAAGATGATGCAGAGCAGCCCGAAGCCCAGAAAGCCCGCGACGGTGAGCGACTCCCAGCCCTTATCGCCGGCCTCGGCAATGCCGTAGACCAGCGAGGCAAAGCCTAGGGTCGAGAGGATCAGCCCCGGCACGTCGAGCGGGCGCACGACGGGCGAGCGGCGCTCGCGCAAGATGAACATCCCGATCAGCACGCCCACGATCCCGATCGGCACATTGAGGTAGAAGATCAGGCGCCAGTCGGCGTACTGGATGATGAAGCCGCCGATCGTCGGTCCGAGGGCCGGGGCGAGCAGCACCGGCACGCCCAGGGTGGCTGCGGCGCGCCCCCGCTCGGCCGGCGGGAACTCGGCGTAGATCTGCGCGGTGGCCAGGGGCATCAGCGCGCCGCCCCCCAGCCCCTGGAGGATACGCGCGAAGACCAGGCTCTCCAGGCTCCAGGCCATTCCGCAGAGGGCCGAGGCGAGGACAAAGAGCGCCGACGAGATCAGGTAGATGCGCTTGATGCCGAAGCGGTCGGCCAGATAGCTGAAGATCGGGATGCTGACGGTCAGGGCCAGCGTGTAGCCGGTCGAGACCCACTGGATGCGGTCGAGGCTGGCGCCGAAGACCGCCTGGAGCTTGGAGATCGCGATATTGACGATGGTGGCGTCGAGCACCGAGGTGAAGATGCCGAAGATGACCGCGATCACCACCAGCCACTTGTACTCCAGCCCGAAGCGCCGCCCCTCGCCGCTCTCAGCCGCCGGGGCCGGGCCGCCCCGCAGCGCGCGCGCGTCGCTCATTGTGCCCTCCCTGGCCGCTGCTCACCGGTGGATGCGCACATTGGCGTTCTCGCCGGGGTAGAGCTGGGCGTCCCCCGGATTGGCCAGGGCGATGCGGACCTCGACGCGCTGGGTGACCTTGGTGAAGTTGCCGGTGCTGCGGTCCGAGGAGGGCAGCAGGGCGAACTGGCCGGCGGTGGCCGGGATGACCTCGCTGACCGTGCCCTCGTACTGGGCGGCGCCGGTGGCGTCCACGGTGATATCCACCGGCTGACCAACCCGCACCGCGTGGATCTCGGTCTCGTCCACGTAGGCCGTGACCCGCAGACGGTCGAGGTCGGCGACGTAGGCCAGGGGTAGGGATGGGCTGACGTTCTGGCCCGCGTGGGCGTCGACCCGCAGCAGGATGCCGTCGATGGGGGCGAGCACATTGAAGGAGGCGACGCTGGAGAGGCCGGGGGTCGTGCGGACGATGCCGATGACGTCGCCGGCGCTGACACGGACGCCGGGCTCGGCCTGCCAGACCTCCAGGGTGCCGGTGGCGGGCGCGGTCACGGACTGCATGGTCGTATCGATCAGGGCATCGTCGGTCGTAATGTAGAGTGTGGCGTCGCGCCAGTAGCGGTAGCCGACAACACTCGCAATGCTGAGGGCGACAAGCAGCACGATGCCAAAGGCCAGAGGCCGACCGCCAATCCGGCGCGCCCGCTGCGCTGGTCGTGGGGCCGCCGGAGGCGCGGCCTCGGGAGCTGTGGTCTCAGTCGCCATAGGTCTATCCTTCTCGTTGGGCCTCAGCCGGCCCAGACAGGTCCGGCTGAGCCACGCGGGCCAGGGCCTGCAGGCCACAGGCGAGGGCCGCGCGCTGCTCGTCGTCAAGCTGGTCGATCCAGCTGTGCAGCCGGACAGCGCTGCCCTCGCGCACGCGCGCGCCGCGCTGCGCGCCCTCGGCCGTCAGGCTGGCGAGGGCGCGCCGCCGATCCGCCGGGTCGCTGACCCGCACCACCAGCCCATCCTGAACGAGCCGGTCGACCAGATGGCTTGCGGTGGGCAGGCCGATCTGGAGCGTCTCGGCCACGCGGCCGATCGCCACTGGCTCGGCGCGCGCGATCACGAACAGCGCTTTCAGCTGGGCCAGCGAGCAGTCCAGGTCGAGCCAGTCGGCGAGCGTTGCCCCCTGGAGCGCGCGGAAGATGGCGATGTACGCGCTCAGGATCGCACTGCTCTGATCGGGAGTATCCATAGGGGTACCATTGTCAGGTTGGCACGCCGCCAAGCATAGCATAGTGCTTTGATAACGTCAATATATTCGCCAAGATAGAATAGTCAGGACAATCGAAGCAGGCGAGCATTGCTCCTGGGGCCGTATGCTATACTGACCAGGCACGCCTGCTCCTCTGGCGCGTCGCCTATTATGATCCACTGCTGGGTTAGGAAGCTTGTCCCATGCTACAGGCAGATCGCGCGAGTCACCTTGAGCAGGAGGCGCTGATCGACGAGGTGCTCGAGCTCCAGAGGCGCCTCGCGCTCGCCCTCCAGCGCTCGGCGATGCCCGAGTGGGTCGAGCTGGAGCTGACTATGGCCCAGTTCAAGACCGCCTTTGTGGTGGCCCAGAAGGGCCCCCTCAGCGTCAACACGATCGCGGAGATCCTCGGCGTGACCCAGTCTACGGTGAGCCACCTGTTGGATCGCCTCGAGCAGGTCGCCATCGTCGAGCGTATCCCCGACACCGAGGACCGTCGGCGCACGCTGGTGCAGCTGGCGTCCCGTGGCACAGCGCTGATGGAGACCCTGCGTCAGGGCCAGCGCGGCGACGCCCACGCGCTGCTCTCGCGCCTGGCGCCCGAGGATCTGCGCGCCCTCGTCCAGGGGTTCCGGGCCATCCTCCGCCTGACCGAGCCCCAGCCCAAGGCGCCCTGACTCTACTTTCGTTAGCGCTCCTAAACCCTTTTCTGAGCGAGCCCGCGGCCTCGCCGGGCCTCCTTGCTGCCCGAACGGCCCTGCCCGCAGGCGCGCTGGTTCTACACATGGTATGCCCCGCGGGCTACTGTTATGTTGACCGTGTCTATTATTTGTGGTATCAATATATAGACACTATCAATGTTTATGTGGTATACTCGCGCCGTAGCTCGCCGGCCCTCGCTGTAGCAAGGTCTCACCTCTATGAGTAGTACGCGCCCGAAGGAGCGGCTGAAGGGCATGCCGATCTCGGATATCTCGATCCAGCAGCCGGTCTTCATCACCATGATGATGCTGCTGGCGGTGGTCATCGGTCTGCTCGCCTACCGCTCGCTCCCGGTCAACTACCTGCCCGACTTCTCTATGCCGATCGTCTCGGTCACCGTAACCTACCCCGGCGCGGGGCCCGAGACCATCGCCCAGCAGGTGTCGCAGCCGATCGAGGAGGCCCTCAACACGATCAGCGGCGTTGACACGATCAACGCCACCGCGAGTGAAGGCGTCGCCCAGATCATGGTCACCTTCAGTGAGGGCGTCGATATTGGCCAGGGCATCCAGAACGTGCGCGAGAAGGTGGGCGCCGTGGCGCCGCGGCTCCCGCGCGACACCGGCGACCCGATCTTTCAGCAGTTCGACCTGGGGGCGCTGCCCGTGCTCCAGCTGGCCGTCGCCAACGACGGCTCGCGCTCGCTCCTCGAGCTGCGGCGTCTGATCGACGACACCTTTGTGCCCGCCCTGCAGCGCCTCGATGGGGTCGGCTCGGTCACCGTCAGCGGCGGCCAGGAGCGCCAGATCAATGTGCTGATGGACCTGGACCGGCTCAGCGGCTACCAGATCGCGCCCTCGCAGATCAGCGCCTCTATCCGCAACGCCAACACCAACCTCGGCCTCGGCAGCGTCGACACCGGCGACCAGAACATCAGCCTGCGCGCCCCGAGCCAGATCACCACCACCCAGGACATCGCCAACCTGCCGATCACCGGCACCCGCTACAGCGTCAGCGACGTCGCCCGGGTCGAGGACGGTATCAACGACACCACCAGCTACCAGCGGCTCAACGGCCAGAACGCGATCAGCCTCAGCGTGGTCAAGCAGGCGAAGGCCAACACCGTGGCCGTGTCCACGGCCGCCCGCGCCGAGGCGGAGCGACTCTTCGCCGCCCACCCCGAGCTGAAGTACATCGTCACCCTCGACCAGTCGGTGCAGGTCAAGCGCTCGGTCTCCAGCTCGCTGGAGGAGATGGTGCTGGCGGTGGTCGCGGCGCTGCTGGTGGTGCTGTTCTTCTTCCGCGACCTGCGTAACACCCTGGTCACGATGGCCGGCCTGCCGGTGATCCTGATCCTGACCTTCGGGGCCCTGGCCCTCTTCGGCATCAGCATCAACGTCATCTCGCTGCTGGCGGTCTCGCTCTGCGTGGGCCTAGTGATCGACGACGCAATCGTCGTGCGCGAGAACATCTTCCGCTACATGGAGCGCGGCTACTCGGCCCGGCAGGCCGCCAGCCGGGCCACGGCCGAGGTGGCGCTCTCGGTGGTGGCCATGACCCTGACGGTCGTCGCGGTGTTCCTGCCCGTCACCATGACCACCGGCATCACCGGCTTCATCTTCAAGGCCTTCGGGCTCACCGTCGCCAGCGCCATGCTGATCTCGCTGGTCGAGGCCTTCACCTTCGCGCCGATGCTCTCGGCCAACCTCTTCGGCAGCCAGCGCGTCACTCACCACGGCCACCAGGTGACCCAGCCCGAGGCCGAGGAGGACGACCCGGACGCCGCGCCGGTGGACGAGGCCGCCGACGAGATCGGCTGGCTCGGCCAGCTCTACGAGCGCGTGCTGGCGTGGAGCCTGCGCCACCGCCTGCTCCAGCTCGGGCTCACTACGCTGGTGCTCATCGCCAGCGTGGTCGTCGCCTCGGGCATGAAGGTGCAGTTCCTCTCCTCGCAGCTGACCGAGACCTTCGTGGTCAGCTACGAGCTACCGCCGGGCAGCTCGCTCCAGCGCACCGACGCCCTGGCTCGCCAGGCCGAGGCCGTAATCCAGGCCGACCCCGACGTGCTCGCGGTGCAGTCGTCCATCGGCGGCGCCGGGACCCCCGAGCGCGGCTCGCTGACCGTCCGCGCGCGTGACAGCAAGATTGCCGAGACGGTGCGCGAGCGCCTGCGCGCCCAGCTGGCCTTCCTGCCGAACCTGATCTACAGCGCCCAGAGCTTCTCGGGCATGGGCGGCACCGGCGTCACCGGGCGCAATATCCAGGTCAATGTCCGCTCGGCCCTGCCGGCCTCCGAGCTAGCTCCGATCGCCGCCCAGCTCGAGGCCGCGGCGCGCGGCATCCCCGGCATGGTCGATGTCGGCTCGACCTACCAGACCGGTCGGCCTGAGGTGCAGTTCTTCGTCGACCCGGTGCGCGCGGGCGACCTCGGCATCACCAGCAACGACCTGGCCTCGTCGGTGCGGGCGCTGATCAATGGCGATACGGCGACGACCCTGCGCCAGGGCACTGAGGCGATCGATATCGTGGTGCGCCTCGATGAGTCCCAGCGCAGCAACCCCACGGATCTCGCCGCGATCACGCTCCCCTCCAGCCGCGGCGGCGTGCC
Source organism: Chloroflexales bacterium (assembly GCA_013336035.1). GTDB lineage: Bacteria > Chloroflexota > Chloroflexia > Chloroflexales > Chloroflexaceae > CAIWXH01. The sequence goes on along the minus strand of JAAXUL010000157.1, from coordinate 817 downwards.
GATCAGCTCGGTCGCCCGCATCGCGGTGGGCACCAGCCCGACCAGCCTGCGCCGCACCGACCTGCAGAACGAGATCGTGATCGGCGCCAACGTGGGGCCCGGCCATAACCAGGCCGAGCTCCAGAAGGCTCTCCAGGCGGTGATCGACCAGATGGCCTACCCGCGCGACGAGGTCGTGATCAGCTTCGGCGGAGCCCTGCAGAATATGAGCGAGGGCTTCAGCTCGCTCTTCATCGCGATGGGCCTCTCGGTGCTGTTCGTCTACATGGTGCTGGCCTCGCAGTTCGGCTCCTTCACCCAGCCCGTCGTGATTATGCTGGCGATGCCCTTCAGTTTCATCGGCGCCTTCGTGGCGCTGCGGCTGACCGGGATGCCGCTGGATATCACCGGCATGATCGGCCTGATCATGCTGATGGGCCTGGTGGTCAAGAACTCGATCCTGCTGGTGGACTTCACCAACAAGCTGCGCGCGAGCGGCCTGGAGAAGGGCCAGGCGATCGCGCGCGCGGGCGCGATCCGGCTCCGCCCGATCCTGATGACCTCGGCGGCGATCATCGCGGGCGCGGTGCCGACCGCGCTGGGCATCCACTTCTTCAGCAGCGGCGAGGGCGCGGAGTTCCGCCGCAGCCTGGCGGTGGTGCTGATCGGCGGCATGCTCACCTCGACGCTGCTGACCCTGCTGGTCGTGCCCACCGCCTACAGCGTGCTCGACTCGGCGACTGGCCGCTTCGGCCGGCTCTTCCGCCGCGGCACGCGGACGCCCGCGCCGGCCAGTCCGCCGGCTGTGCCCACGCCCGTCACGGCCCACACCCACGAC
>JAAXUL010000156.1 GCA_013336035.1 Chloroflexales bacterium | reverse complement strand
CGCTTGGGGGGCGATGGGCTTGGTACTCATCGTTCGGTCCTTCTACCGCCCTCGTTTGCAACGGGTTTCCCAGGGCGATCTGTCCAAGGCCATCGTAGCACATAGGGGGCGGGCTGCTCGGTTCCCTGGAATGGTACGAGCGACGGTCCATACCCCTGCATACGCTCTTCCCTGACCACCAGCCCCGCCGCAGTCGTCCCGAGCCCTTCTCCCCAGTCGATCTCCCCACCGCGCCCCCGCAGGCCCCCTTCTGTTGGAACCTCCACCACCTCCTCGACCGGCTGACGATTATCACCCAGACCCCCTGGACATTGCGTGACCTGGCCAGTCGCCTGGCCGAATCCGAAGGGAACTCGGCCAACGCCAAGACGATCTTCACGGTCCTTGATCGGATCCAGCGCGGGCTCAGTGATGGCTCCCTGCCCACGCTCCTCCGGCTCCACCGCTTCCTCTCGCCCTTCCTCGCCTCCCCCTCCAGACCGCTCCTGCTCGACGATATCCTCACCGTGCAGCGCTGGCGTCTCCTGCTCCCCGCCCGGCCCTAGCCCTGGCGGAGCGCCGCCCGCCGCTTCCCGGCACACGATGCGCGCGAGGCAGCGACGATACGTCGCAGCGGTGCGTGGTGCCATCACCACCGTGGTTCGCGGTAGGCTGCGATAACTGGATCGCCCCGCAGCTTGCCGAGCGCGCCCGCAAGCACCTGGCGCACCCGCTCGCGCGTGAGCCCCTCGGCCGCGCCGACCGCCTCCAGCGTGACCTGCTCCCCGGTGTCAAGGCCGTAGTAGGCCCGCACAAAACGCTGCTCGCGCTCGGTGAGCAGGCGGGCCATCGCGCCGGCGAGGTCGCGGCGGAGGGTGTGCTCGAGCACCGACGCCTCCGGGTCGAAGCGTGTGTCGGGCACGAGGTCGCCCAGCTCAGTGCGGTCGTTAGCGTCATGCACCTTGGCGTTGAGCGACATGGTCTCCTGGGCGATGGTCTCTAGCTGCGCGAGCTGCTGGGGCCGCCAGCCGAGCACGCCGGCGAGCTCATCAGAGGAGGGCTTGCGGCCCAGCTGCTGGGTGAGCCGGCTGCGGGCCTTGCGCTGTTGGCCGAGGCGCTCGTGGACATGTACGGGCAAGTCGATAGCGCTTCGCGCCGACGCTTCGCGTCATCACGCGACTCTCCTCGGCGATGCCTCTGCCGATGGCCTGGCGGATCCACCAGGTGACGTAGGTGGAGAGCCGGCCGCTCTTGCGCGGGTCAAACTTGTCGATGCCCTGGAGCAGACCGATGCTGCCAAAGCTCACCAGATCCTCCAGCGTAACCGCGACGCCGCGGCCCTGCGCGAGCGCGAGGCGATGCTGCATCAGGCCAACCTGGGTCTGAGCCGGCGGGTGGACGAGCTCTCGCTGCTCAATCAGATCGCGCACCTGCTCGGTGGTGTCACAGACCTTCCTGAGACCTTCGCCCTGGTCTGCCGCCTGCTCCACGAGACATTCGAGGCCGCCGAGGTGCTGGTGGCCCTCCGTGAGCGCCCCGCGTCCGCCCTGCGCGTCGTTGCACGCTGCCCAGGCGACGGGGCGTCCGAGCGACCGGGCACATTCTACCCGGCGCCCGCGGGGCTCGAGCCCGCGGGGACCATCCTCGTCGAGCATGGCGCGGACCCCTCCCACGTGACGCTCCTCGTGGCCCTCCGCGCACAAGGCGAGGTGATCGGCCTGCTCCATCTGCGCGTTGAGCAGGCACGCCGCACACTCACGCCCGACACCGTCTCCCTTGTCCAGACCATCGCCGGCGCCATCGCGAGCGCCGCCGCCACCGCCCTGCTCTACGCCGGGGCCGTCCAGAGCAGCGAGCGCCTGGAGCGACTCAACGCCGCCAGCCGCATGATCAACGCCGCCGGCCTCGACTTGCCGACGCTCTACAGCGCCATCCACCACGCGGTCGTCCACCTGATGCCGGTCGAGGCCTTCGTGCTCTCGCTCGTCGAGGAGGGCGGCGAGCTGGTGGAGTACGCCTACCGCTACGACAGTCGGGGGGAGAGCGGCGGCACGGCGTATGCGCCCCTGGCGGCGAGCTTCGCCGGCTTTATGCGCCGCCACGGCCCTACCCTCCGCGTCGATGATTTCCAGATCTTCTACGCCGAGCACCCAGAGGTGGAGTTTCAACGCTACGGCGACGAGGAGGACACCCGCTCTGGGCTGGCCGCTTCGTTCGTGACCGCCGATGGGCTCTACGGGCTGCTCTTCGCCTAGTGCTACCCGCCCGGCGCCTACAGCGACGACGACCTGAGCATCCTGGAGCTGCTGGCCGCCCACGCCGCGACGGCGATCGAGAACGCCCGCCGCGCCCATCAGGCCCGTCGCGAGGCCGTCGACGAGGAGCGCAACCGCCTCGCCCGCGACCTGCACGACTCGGTCAGCCAGAGTCTCTTCTCGGCCAGCCTGATCGCCGAGCGCCTGCCGGCGATGGCCCGCATCAGCACGGATGAGGCATGGGCTGGCCTCGAGCTGCTGCACCAACTGGTGCGCGGCGCCCTGGTCGAGATGCGCACCCTGCTGATCGAGCTGCGCCCGGCGGCCCTCGCCGCGGCACCCCTGGACCAGGCGATCGCCCAGCTTGCCCAGGCCTTTGCGAGACGGCGCGGCAGCCCGATAGCGACGAGCCTTGACGTCACACCGCAGCTGCCTCGGGGCGTCCAGGTGGCGCTCTACCGGATCGTCCAGGGGGGCCTGAGCAATGCGATCAAGCATGCCCAGGCTGCTACCATCACGGTACGTATGCAGGTGCAGCCGCCCGCCACAGAAGGCGAGGCAGACTGGGGCGGGACGATCACGCTCCTGATCAGCGACGACGGGCGCGGCTTTACGCCAGATGACGTCGGCGTCGGCCGGCTAGGGATCGGGATCATGCACGAGCGGGCGCGGGCGATCGGCGCGCAGCTGCAGATCGGCAGCGCGCCCGGCCAGGGCACCCGCGTCGCCCTGGTCTGGAACGGCAGCGCAGCGAGAGAGGAGCAGTGATGGAGACCCAGCGCCCAATTGGGGTGGTGCTCGTCGACGACCACGCCATGACCCGCATCGGCCTCGCTTTCATGCTCAAGACCTTCCCCGATATCACCCTGCTGGGTGAGGCCGCAACCGGGGCTGAGGCGTTGGAGGTTTGCGCGACCACCGCGCCCAACGTCGTGCTGATGGACATGCACCTTCCCGACCAGGAGGGCTCCGCGGTCACCGCCGCGCTGCTTCGGCGGCAGCCGGGCGTGAAGGTCGTGGTGCTGAGCAGTTTCGACGACCGCGCCCTGGTCGAGCGCGCCCTCCAGGCCGGTGCCATCAGCTACGTGCTCAAGCATGCCTCGGCCATAGAGCTGGCCCAGGCCATCCGCCGCGCCCACGACGGCAAGGCGACCCTCTCGCCCGAGGCGGCACAAGTGCTGGTCGAACGGATGCACCAGATCGCGGCGCCCCAGCTGGTGTTCACCGAGCGCGAGCGGGCGGTGCTCCAGCTCCTGGCCCAGGGCCAGTCGAACGCCCAGATCGCCGCGCAGCTCCACGTCAGCGCGGCGACAGTGAAGGGCCACGTCGGAGCCATCCTGGGCAAACTCGGCGTCGCCACCCGCTCTGAGGCCATCGCAAAGGCCTGGAGCGAGGGCCTCGTCAAGCGCGACGAGCCGCAGGCGTAGGCTAACTAGCCCCAGGGCGGTCCGCACGCGCGAGGGAGGCTACCATAGCGGGGCGCCACTTGCCCACGCGGCGGTGCGCCCCCTCTGCCGGTCGCGCGTCATCCCCTCCGAAGGTCGTGCCCTTTCCCACCCGATCGGCTGGCCGCGTATCCCTTGCCGGCTCGTTGCGCCACGCGCCCGAGCCGCTACCATGCGGTGGAGCAGCAGACCAGGGCCGACCTGTGGCCTGCCACACCGGCGCGTCAGGCGTTGGGGACGACCTCGGCTGGAACTGCTTCCTCATGCACGGAGAGGAGCCATGTACGCAAACTTTCGCCGGCTGCTCGTGATCTACAAGGGCGCCCGCGGGCCGTTCATCGTCTCGCAGGTGCTGCTCGCGATCAGCGTGCTGCTCAACCTGGCCATCGTCGCGCTTAACGGCACCCTGGTCAACGACGGCGTGCAGCAGGGCAACATCAAGGTGGTGATCTCCACCGCCGCCTGGATGATCGGCCTGACCCTCGTCCAGACCGTCTTCGCACTCGGCAACTCGTTCTTCGCCGTCCTCTTCGCCGAGGGCACCGCCAACTTTCTGCGCACCACCACCTACCGCAAGGTCCAGACGCTCTCGTTTGGCAACCTCGACCGCTTCCGCACCTCCGATCTGCTGGTGCGCCTGACCTCCGACATCAACAATGTCAAGCAGGCGGTGCTCTACGCCGTGCTGCTGCTCTTCCAGGCGCCCTTCATGATCATCATGGCGGTGGCCATGGCGATCTTCACGCTGCCGAGCTTGCTCTGGCTGATGGTCACGATCATGGCCGTGGTCGCGCTTGTCCTCGCCATCCTGCTGCGCGGGGTGCAGCAGATGTTCCAGACGCGCCAGCGCTCCCTCGATGGCGTCAACAATGTGCTCCAGGAGGCCCTGGCCGGCGTGCGCGTGGTGAAGGCCTTTGTGCGCGAGCGCTTCGAGACCCAGCGCTTCGCCAGGGCCTCGACCACCTGGCTCGACGCGGCCCTGCGCCCGGCCTACCGCATCGCCCTCTTCATCCCCACGCTCCAGGCGATCGTCTACATCGGCACCGCCGCGCTCTACTACTACGGCGGACAGGGCGTCGCTGAGGTCAGCACCAACCTCGGCGAGATCGTCGTCTTCAGCAATGTGCTGAGCATGGTCATCGGCCCGATGGCGCTGCTCGCCTTCATCATCCCCTACCTCGAGTCGGGTGAGGCCTCGTGCGGGCGCATCTTCGAGATCCTCGACGAGCGAGCCGAGATCCAGGAGCGCCCTGAGACGCAGTCGATGGACGTGGGCAAGCTCACGGGCCGCATCGTCTTCGAGAACGCCTCGTTTGGCTACCGCGACCGCCACAGCAAGGCCGCCAAGCTCGCTCTCCAGAATATCAACCTGACCATCGAGCCGGGGCAGACCGTGGGCTTCCTCGGCGCTACCGGCTCGGGCAAATCGACCCTGGTCAACCTCATCCCACGCTTCTACGACGTGGTCGAGGGCCGCGTAACCATCGACGGCATCGACGTGCGCTCCATCTCCCAGCGCCAGCTGCGCCAGATCGTCGGCGTGGCGCTGCAGGAGGCGGTGCTCTTCAGCGGCACGGTGCGGGCCAATATCCTCTTCGGCCGGCCCGACCTCGACGACGACGCGATGCTGGCCGCGGCGCAGGCCGCCGAGGCCCACGCCGACGCCGAGTTCTTTGGCATCGGCGGACAGACCGTCAGCCGCAAGGAGCGCAAGGCCCTGGACGAGCTGCGCAAGGCCCTGGGTCTCCCCGACGAGGAGTGAGGCGCGCGCATCTGGAGGGCGATATGCTCAGCATGATGCCACGGCGGTCACATAAACATACCCGGCTCTGGAGGAATCTATGGAGAGCCTGTTCCAGCTCTTCGGCGTCTTCATTCAGCACCCCGAGCGGATCGCCCTGGTCTCAGGCATCTTCTTTGCGATCTGGCTGCTGCTCTGGAATCGGGGCGGCCGCGGCAGGACGTGGATGTCTTGACGAGAATTCTGCAAGGGGCCGAGTGGGAGCTCCATGCCCTCCATAAGCTCTACCAGATGCTGCGGGCGGCCGGCGACCCACGGGCAACCCCACTCCTTGCGCGGCTGCACGCGCGTGTGCTGGCGATAGCGGGACCGTTGGATGACGCGACCCGGCACACGTTCTTGGAGCACATGCCGATCAACCGGGCCATCCAGGCGGCCTGGGCGGCGCACCAGACGTCGACCGAAGCCACATCCGCTCCCGAGCGCGGCGCATCCGAACGGCGAGCGCATCAGGAGATCACAGATGTGGGTCGCGCGCAAAACGAATATGGGTTCGCAGTGACATGATCCTGCGCGAACGAACAGGAGGATCGATGAATACCGGCCTTGCCGAGATGTTTCGGTACAACGACTGGGCCAATCGCATGCTGTTCGAAGCATGCCGTTCGCTGACCGACGCGCAATTGGACACCCAGGTTGCGGGCACTTCTGGAACGGTCCGTGAGCTGTTGCTGCATATTGCGGGAGGCCAACAAACCTTCGTCCTCCGAACCAAAGGCCGCCAGCACGAGGGGGAGCTGGGACGGGGGAGTGCGTGGCCTGGGATCGAGACGGTGATCCAGATCGCTGCGCGGACGAGTGCGGAGCTCATCGCCATCGCGGAGCACCTTGAGCATGACGAGGACGTTGCGCTTCCCTACCAAGGCACAACCTATCGCTATCCCAGGCGCTTTTTCCTGGTCCATGCCATGGCGCACAGCACGGAACACCGGACCGAAGTGAAGGTGGCACTCGCGCACATCGGGGTCGAGACACCGGATCTCGACGGCTGGCCATATGCGCTCGCCGCAGGCTATGGCCAGGCAATGTCATCTAATCCATGAATGGTGCTCGTGGTGGCATATCCAGGCGGTAGCTCGACCATAATGCGCGCTACCGCGCGCCAGAGCCCTTCCCGATGCGCTTTTTGGCGCGCGGACCACCACCCGCCACGCACAGCCTGACGAGCGCACCCTCTGGGACACCCTGGATGTGGTCCAGCAGCAGCAGCACCTCCAGCAGCAGCTCGAGGCCAGCGAGGCCCGCCTGACCACCCAGCACAGCCTCGACGACGCCGTGCTGATCACCGACCTGACCGGTATTCTTACCCTGGTGAACGCGGCGGCGGCACAGCTGTGCGGCTTCGCGCCGGAGGATCTGCTCGGGTGCGCGCTCAGGCCCGCTTCGAAGGCGCGCTCGCGCGCGCCGATACCGCGCGGTACCAGGCCAAGCGGGCCGGACGCAACCGGGTTGTCACCCTGGCGCTAGACACGGCCGTTGCATGCTCGCACGTCAGCGTAGGCTCCCCGAGTGAGCATGTCACCAACGAAACTGCCTGAACCGCCGGCGCGGCGCTGGTTGCATCCGCACCACCTCAGGCACAATGCCGCCCGATAAGTTGCTGCAGGTGGACAAGATCCACCGGCTTCTGGAGGTAGGCATGGGCTGCCAGCGCCTCCGGCCCGGCGTGTCGCTCGGGGCGGGCCGAGAGCACAATCACCGGGATGGGCGCCAGACGCGGGTCAGCCAGCTGGGCCTGGCGGAACTCCCAGCCGTTCATCACCGGCATCATCAGGTCGAGCAGGATCAGGCAGGGCGGCACCGCCTGCTGGCGCAGCGTGTCCAACGCCTCCTGGCCGTGCGCGGCGCTGAGCGCGACATAGCCGGTATCCTCGATCAGCTCGGTCAACAGGGCCCGGATGGCATCATCATCATCGACGATCAGCACCTGGGGCGGGGTGGGGGAGGCCGGGTACATGGCTGGATTGCCTTTCATTCCTAGTTAGACGGCGGCCAGGCCGAGATGATCTGCTCCCGCTGTACGCGGAAGTGTGATGGTGAAGGTACTCCCCTGGCCCTCCACGCTCGCCACCGTGACCTGGCCCCCGTGGAGGGTCACAATCTCATGCACGACGTAGAGCCCGATGCCGACGCCGCTGATATGGTCGACATCGACATTCCCCGCCCGGTAGAAGCGCCTCCAGAGATGGGGCAGATCGGCGGCAGGGATGCCGATCCCCTCGTCGGTGACCGTGACCTGCACCGTCTGGGCCTGCGCCGTGAGGGTCACGGTGATCGTGCCCCCATGGGGGCTGTACTTGACCGCATTCTCCAGCAGGTTGTGCAGCACCTGGGTGAGCCGCAGCTCGTCGCCGTGTAGCCAGACCGGTGCCGCCCCACCCATCACGACGAACTGGTGTCGGGAGCTCCCCGGCTGCACTTCGGCCACCGTGCGCTGCACGAGCGCGGTCAGGTCCACCGCGTCCAGGTCGAGCTGGAGCCGGCCCTGGGTGATGCGGCCCAGGTCGAGCAGCCGCGTGACCATGCGCTCCAGCCGCTGGCCCTGGGCCCACACGCGCTCCAGGCCGGCGCGGTCCCGCGCGCTCAGGAGATCGCTCTGCTGCGCGCGCATGTGCAGGAGCTGGGCCGAGCCCAGCAGGGCGGCGAGCGGGGTCTTCAGCTCATGGGCCGCGATGGAGAGGAACTCCTCGCGCTGGCGCACCGCCGCCTCCGCCGCGGTGCGGGCATGGTGCTCGCCAGCGTAGAGGCGCGCCCGCTCCAGCGCCGCCGCGCCCTGCTGGGCCAGGGTCGCGAGAAAGGCCCGCTCCTCCGCGCTGAAGGCCCGGGCCGCGGCAAAGGTGACCCCCAGCCCGCCGCAGGTCTGCCCGCTGGCGCGCAGTGGCATCGCCACCCAGGCCCCCGCCCCGAGCGCGGCCCCGAGTCGCTCCAGCCCCGGATACCGCGCGGCGAGGGCGACCGGCGACTCGAGGTAGAGCGCCTGTCCCGACTGGAGGCAATCGGTGAGCGGCGTGTTGGCACCGACCAGCGTCTGCTGCCAGGCCGCACGCCCAACGGCGGGGTCGCCCGCCGTGTGCACCAGGGTGAGCTGAGCGCCATCATCTGAGCGCAGGGCCAGGGCGGCGCTCTGCGCCCCCAGGGCCGCCATCGTATGCTGCACCAGCACCGCGCCGACCTGCTCGGGGGTCAGGGCCTCGACCAGAGCCGCCGTGACCTGCTGCAGCTGGCGCAGCGCGGTTTCGGCCCGCTGCCGGACGGTGATGTCGAGGAAGGCGGCCACCGCGCCGCGCACGCGCCCGTTCTCGGCATAGAGCGGTGTGGCATTGCCCAACAGGGTCGCGCTGGTGCCGTCGCCGAAGACGATCTCCTCCTCGAAGTCGCGGATGGCCTCGCCGCGCGCGGCGCGCTGCACTGGCAGCGCCTCTGGTGCCAGCGCCACGCCCCGCTGGTAGACCTGGAAATGCGTGGGCGCCTCCTCGGGGTGCGCGCTCTTCGAGAGGTTCTGTGCCGGCCCCATCCGTAAGAGCTCGTAGGCGGCGCGATTCCCCGTGATCACCTCCGCGTCCGGGTCATGGGCGATCCAGACCACCGCCGGGACCGCGTCTAAGACTGCCTCCAGCTCCGCCGTGCGGGCCTCCAGGGCCCGCGCCTGGGCCTGCTCGCGCCGGAGCAACTGCACATACTCCGCGAGAAAACCGGCGAGCCCCACGAGGAACCCGCCCACCAGGATGAGCCGACTCACGTACCACCAGAGGTCATAGCGCTGGCCGCCACCCAGCGCCGTGAGGAGAAAGCTGGCGTAGGTCAGCTGGCACACGATGAGCGAGGCTAGCAGGCGGTCGCCCGTCCGCAGGTAGCCGCGCGCCGAGCTGATGGCCCCGACCAGAAAGAGGACGGTCAGGACCAGATTCACTCCCTGGAACAGTGGCGTGTAGTGGCCATCATCCCCCACGAGGATGGGAAGCTGCGGCTCCAGCGCCAGGAGGAGGCCTCCGAGCAGGATGACCAGTGCGAGCCAGGCCACGAGGCCCCATCCCCAGCGGGAGCTGCGCGCCGAGCATGCGCCGGTCAGGGGGGGCACGGCCGCGCCGAGGAGCCCCAGGCCGAGGACAGCTTCGGCCAGCGTACCGAACACGGCGGACGTATTGGGGGAGTGGCCCAGCAGCGCCCTGCTCGTGGGGAGCAGACCGGGCCAGGAGAGGACATAGAAGCCTAACGTGATGCTATAGGTGGCAAAGGCCAGGCCGATCCAGGCGGCGCTCGGCATGCCGAGCACCTGGTAGCGGCCGAGGGCCAGCGCGCTCGCGCACAGGGCGGTCACGGCCAGGAAGGTGCTCGTGATGGGCACAAACCAGGGGAAGACGACAAGCACGGGCCCCGCCCTCCAAAGGGGGAGCAGCACACTATGCATGAGGGCAAGCAGCAGCGCCACGCCGACGATGGCGCGGAAGAAGGGGTCGGCCAGGGGGCGTGCCCGCGCAAGGGGTGCAGCCATACTTCGTGCTCCGTCAAGGTGTGCCGCTGCCTCGGTCACGGGACCGGGCGTGAGCGAGCGATGGTGCATCCGCGATCCGGCCAACCGTGTCATGGCCAGGAGCAGCGCTGCTGCTCGTCGCCAACGAGCTTCAGCCACAGCGGGCCTCCTGACACCCTATACCCCCGCTCCGCTGGACGTCAGTGGAAGGGTGACGGTGAAGGTGCTGCCCTGCCCCTCCACGCTGGCCACGCTGATGGTCCCGCCGTGGCGCTCGACGATCTCCTTGACCACGAACAGGCCAATGCCCAGGCCGGCGATCCGAGCCTTCGCGGTGTTGGGCGCCCGGTAGTAGCGCGTGAAGAGCCGCGGCAGCGCCTCGGCGGGAATGCCAATGCCCTGGTCGGTCACGGTCAGCACCGCATCCGTCCCGTGCTGCACGAGCTCGATGTGCACCGCGCCCCCGTAGGGACTGTATTTGAGCGCGTTCTGGAGCAGGTTAGCGACCACCTGCTCCAGGCGCAGCGTATCGCCGGAGAGCACCAGCGGCGCCTCGGGCAGGCGCAGCGCGAGCTGATGGCGGGTGGCGGTCGGTCGCAGCTCCTCCACGAGCTGGGTCGCCAGCGCGCGCAGGTCCACGGCCCCAAGCTGGAGCGTGAGCCGATTAGCGCTCAGGCGGGTGACATCGAGCAGGTTGCCGATTAGCCGATTGAGTCGGCGCCCCTGGGTGGCCAGGGTCGTGAGGCTGCGCCGTTCGCGCTCGGCTAGCACCGCCTCGCGCGCGTCGCGCTGCTGCATCAGCTGGGTGGTGCCGAGCAGGGCGGCCAGCGGGTTCTGGAGCTCGTGGGCGGCGACCGAGAGGAACTCGTCGCGCAGCTGGACCGCCGCCTCGGCCGCGGTGCGCGTCTGCTGCTCGGCGGCGTAGAGCCGGGTGTGGGTGATCGCCTGGGCGGCCCGCTGCGCCAGCTCCTCTGCAAGCGCCAGGTCGGTATGGTCGTACTGCCGCCCGGACTCGGCCGCGATAGCGCTTCGCGCCGGCCGAACGGCCAACAGGGTCAGGGCGCCGACCACCGCCTGCTGGACGACCAGGGGGACGACGATCACCGAGCGCGTCCCGAGCCGGCGCAGGGTGGCCAGGTGCTCCGCGTCCACCGCGGCGGCCGCGAGGTGGGCGTCGCGAACCTCGGCAATCAGGAGTGGCGCGCCGCTACGCATAACCTGGGCAACATGCGAGGGCGCATCGGGGCTGAGGGTATACCAGCGCTCCAGGTCGACCCGCAGGGCCTGCCGGTCCGGGTCGGCGTGCTCGATGGCCACCAGGCGCCCGGTCCCATCCGGCTCGCGCAGGTGGACCATACACCAGTCGGCCAGGCGCGGCACCACCAGGCGGGCGAGACTCGCCAGGGTCACCTCGTAGTCGAGCGAGGACGCCAGCAGCGTGCTCGCCTCGACCAGAAACTGCTGCCCCTGGGCCGCGCGCTCGCGCGTGGTCACATCGTCCACCGTGACCACCCCGGCGATGATCTGCCCCGTGTCGTCGCGGGCTGGGGTGGCGCGCACCTCGAGCATGCGGCGCGTGCCGTCGCCCCGCTCGCAGGGGATCAGCTCCGGCGGGGCCACCTCGCCCGTGCGGATCGCCCGGGCCAGCGGCCACTCCTCGGGCTGGTACGGGCGCCCGTCCGGGTGGAAACCGCGGTAGGCGCGGATGCCGGCGATTCCCTCGGCCGGGAGCCAGGGGTCGGGCCAGATGGCCTCCAGCTGGGCGTTGCTCCGCAGCAGCTTGCCGTCTGGGGCACTGGCGATGCCCACGCCCACCGGCAGATGCTGGAGCACCGCCG
>JAAXUL010000787.1 GCA_013336035.1 Chloroflexales bacterium | reverse complement strand
TCTTCCTCGTCTCCGAGCTGCCGCGCACGGCGGCCGGCAAGCTGCGGCGCGCCGAGCTGCGCGAGCGGCTGGCGCCCGCGGCGGCGGCCCCTGAGCCGGGCGCATAAGACGGCTGGGTGGTCATGGGGCCCTGGCTTAATGGGATGAGGCGATCGCCGCGCGGACCCGCTGAGCGCGGTCAGTCAGGCGTGGCCGGCAGCACGGCCGCGATGGTCGCGAGCAGGGTGCGCAGGCTTGCCGGCTTAGCGAGGTAGCGGGTGGCCCCGGCGGCCAGGCAGCGCTCCTGGTCGCCCGGCATCGCCAGCGCGGTCAGCGCGATAATCGGCACATCCGCGACAGATGGGCTCGCGCGGATGCGCCTGATCACGGTGAGCCCGTCCATCCCGGGCATCTGCAGGTCGAGTACCACCAGGTCGGGCCTCAGCTCATAGACCCTATCCAGGGCCTCGTCGCCCGCGCGCGCGGTCGTGACCAGGCAGCCGTGGTGGGTGAGCAGATCAGAATAGAGGGCTAGGGTGATCTCGTGGTCGTCGGCGAAGAGCACGTGCGGCGGCCTGGCCCAGCTCAGCGGGCGGGTTCTTGCCCCAGGCATTACCGGCACGGCGTTGTCTCTAGGGGGCCAGCGCAGGCTGATGGTGAAGCGGCTGCCTCGGTTAGGCTCGCTGCTCAGGCTGATGCTGCCGCCGTGCAGCTCGACCAGGCGCCGCACCAGAGTCAGCCCCAGACCAATCCCGCCATACTGTCGCGACAGCCCCGCGTCCACCTGGGTGAACGGCTGGAAGAGGCGCTCGATATCTGCCGCGGCGATGCCGATGCCGGTATCCCACACCGTCAGCTGGATGATCTCGTGCGCCGCGTCGGCCGTCACCTCCAGGCCGACCGCCCCGCCCGCGGGGGTGAACTTCACCGCGTTGTCGAGCAGGTTGACCAGGATCTGCGTGAGCCGCCGCTCGTCGGCGCGCAGCCCCTCGACGCCGCGCTCCACCGTGTGCAGCAGGCGAAGGCCCTTCTGGTGCGCGGGGGATCGGACGAACTGTAGCGCGGATTGGCAGAGGCTCTCGATATCGATAGACTGGAGCTCGAGGGTCTCAGCGCCGGCCTCGATACGGGCCAGGTCGAGGATATCGGCGAGGATGGCGAGCAGGTGGCGGCCGCTCTGTGCGACGGTGGTCAGGGCCTTGTGCTGGCGCTCGTTGAGCGCCCCGTAGAGCCCCTCGTTCAAGGCCTCGGTGATGCCGAGGACGACATTGAGCGGGGTGCGCAGCTCGTGGCTCATCATCGCCAGGAACTCGCTCTTGAGCCTGAGGGCGCGGGCCAGCTCGGCGTTGGTGCGGCTGAGCGCCTCGGTCTGCTCGCGCAAGGCCGCCTCATCGTGCTTGCGCTGCGTAATGTTATGGGCAGTGACAACCCCGAGGACGAGCGCACCGTCCGCGTCATACGCCGGGGCGCCGCTAAACGAGAGCCATATCTCCGCGGGCTGCTCCTCGTGGGGCTGCTCCTCGTGCCGCAGGCACAGCTCGAGGTTAGTAAACCGCTCGCCGCGCAGCACTCGCTGGATGGGCAAGAAGTCGGGCTCGAGGATCTGGCTGCCGTCCGTCGTCACATAGGGCAGTTTCTCGACCACATCCAGCCATGTCCTGGGCTGCTTCAGATCGTCGAGCTCAACCAGGCGCCAGGCGGCGCTGTTTATCGTCACGAGCCGCCCGTCGGGATAAAAGGCCAGCACGCCCTCCTGCACAGTCTGCACAATCGCCTCGAGCTGCTGGCGCTGGCGCTCCAGCTCTTGCGCGGCTAGCCTGCGCTCGGTGATCTCGTTGACCAGCGTGCCCACGCCCAGGATCGCGCCATCGGGGCCGCGCACCGGGAAGTAGCTGGACAGCCAGACCCGCTGCACGCCGGTGTATATGACCGCCGCGCCGATGTCCTCGCGATCAAGCACGGGCTCGCCGCTCACCAGGACCTGCCGGCAGATCGCCTCGACCTGGGGCGCGATCGCCGGGATCACCTCGCTGATATGGCGACCTATGTGCGCCTCGGGCGCATGGCAATTGAGCGTGGCGAGCACGGCGTTGACCTGCAGATAGCGCAGCTCGGTATCGAGGAACGCGATCCCAATCGGCGCGTTGGCGATCAGCGTGGTCAGCTGGGCCAGCGCCTCGGCCTGCCGCCGCTGCGCCTGGAGGGTGGCCTCGTGCAGGCGGGCGTTGTGGATCGCCTCGGCGCAGCGTCGCGCCAGCGACCCGGCCAGCTGGAGGTCGGCCTCGTCGTAGTGGCGCTCGCTCTCGGTGATCCCCAGCCGCAGCACGCCCAGGATGCGCCCCGCGGCCTCGAGCGGGACGATCAGCGCCGAGCGCGGTGTGAACTGCCCGCACAGCGGGGCCGCCTGCGCTGGCCCTCCCGACGATATGGCCGCCAGCAGCTCGGGCGACACCGTCGCGA
The DNA here is from genome assembly GCA_013336035.1 of Chloroflexales bacterium. Lineage (GTDB taxonomy): Bacteria > Chloroflexota > Chloroflexia > Chloroflexales > Chloroflexaceae > CAIWXH01. The sequence goes on along the minus strand of JAAXUL010000787.1, from coordinate 1,772 downwards.
GCAGCCGGGGCTTACCGGTGCGGAGCACCTCGCCCAACAGCGTCGTATCGCTCGCAGCGTGAACTGGACGCTGGAGCTGGGCCAGCAGAGCCTGCTTTACCGGGTCTACGTGCATCGACGCCACAGGCACGGCGACGCCATCGTCGCCGTGCAGATGGATGGCGCAGTAGTCGGCCAGATCCGGCAGCGGCAGCCGCGCGATCGCCTGGAGCATTGCGGCGAGATCGAGCGAGCGGCTGAGCACCTGGCTGATCGCGGCGTGCATAGCCTGGGCCAGCTCGCGGCGCTTCTCTGCGCTGATATCGTGGACCACACCGATCAGCCGCGCTGGCCGTCCGTCGGCGTCGCGCAGCACCGTCCCATGGACCTCGATCCAGATGAGGCGGCCATCGACCGCATGAACACGAAGCTGGAGCTGATACACGTGGTCGGTGGTCATAGCCGCCGTGACAGCCTGCATATAGCGTGGCCGGTCTGGGGCGTAGATCGCCGCGATCCACTCGTCCATCGTGCGGGTCAGCTGATCTGGTCGCAGCCCAAAGTGGGTGCTCGCCGCCTCGGTAAACGTGATCGTTCCGGTCGCGGCATCCCAGTCCCACGCGGCAAGCCGGGCCGCGTCGAGGGATAGACGAAACCACTGCTCGTGCTGCTGCTGTAGGGCGGCCGCCTGTCGCTGCGTAGCCCGATCCTTGTCGCACTGGCGGCGGAGCCGAACCACCTCGACGGCGCGCCGCAGGGTCAGCGCCAGGCGCTGGGGGGTGAGCGCGCTCTTGAGCAGGTAATCCTGGGCGCCGTGCTGTAGCGCGTGTACAGCAGGCCCCTCGCCATCCTCGCCCGTGAGCAGCACCACAGGCAGGTCGGCGAGCGCGCGCAGAGCCTCCAGGGCCTGTTCCTGGTCGGGCAGGCGATAGTCGAGCAGCACACAGTCGGGCAGGGCCTTGCGGTAGGCCTCGGTAGCACGGTCGCCACTGGTGGTCTCGCTGACGGTGAAGGCGCTCGGGCCGGCCTTTGCCAGGAGCCGGCGCAGCGCGGCCCGATCCTCTGGCGAGTCGTCGACGATAAGCACGTGGAGGGTAGAAGTAGTCATACTGTGTTGCAAGTGCAGGGTAGGCTTAGTCAGCTAGGCATGCTCGCCATAGCTCAGTATACACCCGCAGGAAGGGCTGCCTAGATTGTGGTCGCGGGTCGGGGGCAGGGGCCTGTGGAAGGCCAGCGATGGAGGGGGGCTGCGCCAGGGAGAGTCTCAGGGAGGACTTGCCTCCCTGAGAAATCTCCCTTCGGGCCTTGTGTGTGTCGCAGCAGGGCTTGCGCGCATTTAGCGGGCGGTCGGGCGAGCCACGCGCACGGGTCGGCCGAGCCGGCGCTGCTCAGCGTCGGCGCGGATGCGCCGGGCCAGGGCCAGGGCCGCGCGCTCGCCGTGCTTCTCGATCGAGATGCTGGTCCGGCGCTGCCGGCCGTCCTCGTACCAGGTCACCTGGAGGATGGGGTGGCCGGCGCGGATAAGCCGGGTCACCCCGGGGATGCCGGTATTACTCGCGGCCTTACCGATGACGAGCTGCTCGGTGCGGGGCTTGCCCAGCTCGCGCTCTTGCTGGTCGCGCCAGGACAGGGCCTCGGCGAGGGCGCAGAGGCGGACGCCGTGCTTGGCGTCGGCGAAGAACTTCTGGCGCCGCTGGCCGATCCAGGCCACGCGCACCATGTAGCCCACCATATGGCGCTCGGGGTAGTCGCAGCGGGTCAGCCCCTTGTGCCTGGTCTTCTTATCCTCGCGG
>JAAXUL010000155.1 GCA_013336035.1 Chloroflexales bacterium | reverse complement strand
CCGCGCTACGCGCCGCGCTCCCAACCTGGGACGAGGTATTGGGGGCATCGGTCGAGCAGGTGGAGACGACGATCGCTGGCGGCGGGCTCGCGCCGACTAAGGCGCGGCTCATCCAGGAGCTCCTGGGGCGGCTGCGGCGGGACTGGGGCAGCTTCGACCTGGGATTCATGCGCGCCTGGGCCGCCGCCGACCTGCGCAGCTACCTCACCACCTTGCCGGGCATCGGCTTCAAGGCTGCTACCTGCGTCGTGGCCTACAGCTTCGGGCGCGATGTCTGCCCGGTGGATACCCACACCTACCGAGTCGCGGTGCGCCTGGGCCTCGTCCCGCCCGACGCGCCGGAGCTCGGGCGCAAGGCCCACCTCGCCGTCGAGCTCGCGCTGCCGCCCGGCGAGCGGCTTGGCTTCCACATCAACGCCATCGCCCATGGGCGCCAGCGCTGCACTATCGAGCGCCCCGCGTGTGAGAGCTGCCCCGTGGCCGAGCACTGCGTCGCGCCAGAGCGGGGGCGGTACAGCCGGCGGGAGCCGTCAGGGGTCTGAGCGTCTCCGCTTACGTTGGCAGCTGTGCTACACTCCGGGCATCCTCCCCCGACCTATGGAGGCCTGCAATGTCTCTGGACCTCAACTTCAGCGAGCAGAACCGCGCATCCACGAACCGTATCCGCGACCTGGCCGCTCGCCTCAGCGACGAGGAGCTGCGGCGCCCGGTCGGCGCACACTGGACGGTGGGCATCGTCTTCGCCCACCTGGCCTTCTGGGACCGCCGCGTCATGTATGCCCTCGACCGCACCGAGCAGGACGGAAAGCTGTTCATCCCCCAGATCGAGATCGCGGTGAACGACCTGTCGCTACCGCTCTGGGCGGCGATCCCGCCCCGCGACGCGGCCCGCATTGCCGTCGAGGCCGCCGAGACACTGGACACGCAGCTGGAGCAGTTCCCGCGCCACCTCCTCGAGGAGCTCTATGCGTACAACAGGCGCTGGGTCGTGCGGGCGCTGCACCGTGGCGAGCATCTTGACGAGGCCGAGGCTGCGCTCCGAGGAGCGTAGCGCAGGGATGAGGGATGAAGGCAGGGGGTGGCCCCGCCCCTAACCGCCCTCGTAGAGAAGGAGCACCCGCTCGGCCAGCGCCTCGGGCCAGGGTTCGCCCAGACGCCCGCTGACGCTTGCGCACACCTCATGCCCGAGCCGCGCGGCCGAGCGGATGGCCTCGAGCAGGCCGTCGTGCCCAGCGGCAGGAATGGCAGACTCGAGCTGCTCCAGGCGCCGCGAGGTGATCGCCTCCTCGATGCCGACGGCCGACGACATGCCGCGCCAGTGCCCGGTCGCCTCGGCCTCGAGCCGCAGCAGGGCGAGTAGGTTGCCGACGATGATGAAGTTGAAGTCGTGCCGCGCCGCCCACGCGTGCCCGCGCTGGAGCCTGGCGTGGAGCCGCAGGAGGTAGTACCAGAAGTCTCCGGCGACCTTCTCGAAGGCCACGGCCTCGCTCGGCGGGCCAAGGAATTGGCCGACGAGCCGTGCTGCCAGCGCGGTCAGCTTGCCGCCCGTCTTATCGAGTAGCACCATCGCCTCGACACTGAGCGGCGCGTTCGGCCAGGTTGCGATGACGTCAGCGCGGCTCGCGCGGTGGAAAGCAAAATCCACGCGCAGCGGCACGCCCGGTGCGTCATACACCGTCCAGGGGTGGCCGACACCGCCCTCATAGGCCAACAGGAGCGGCCCGAGCCGAGCGGCCCAGGTGCGCCAGCCCTGCTGAAAGGTGTCGAACGCCTCATCGCGCAGGACCAGCGCCAGGTCGAGGTCGGACCAGGCGTCGGCGCGACCCTCACTGCTCGACCCGTAGTCCAGCACGCCAAGGATGCGCTCGTCGCGCCGGGCCGCCGCGAGGATGCTCGCGAGCATCGCTTGTCGCATCTCACTCATCGCTCGCCCCCGCAGGCCACGCCAGCAGCAGCGCGTTGAGTACGCCCACGCGTGAGGCGCCGCCGTGGCACACATCGCCGAAGAGCCTGCTGTAGCGTTCGCGGGCCAGGGGCGTGGTGTGAGCCGCCTGGTTGCGGGCGTTCACGATGGGGTGGAGCTGCTTCACGAAGCTGTCGAAGGGGATGTTGAAGACCTCGTCGGCGTCGTCCACGCGGCCGTCCCAGGCCCCGGCGAGGTGCGCCTCGATGCGCGCCCAGACCTCGGGTCGCTTGCGTCGTGTGCCGTCCAGGGCGCCGAGGGTCGGCTTGCCATGGGGGAAGTCGGCCGGCGCGATCCCGGGGATCGCCATCACGCGGCGCTGGATCTCCCGCTCCAGCACGCGGGCGATGTGGATCATCGGGGCCGAGAAGTCCGTCGCCTGCGCGGCGTCCAGCTTCTCGACCAGGTAGACGGCCAGGGCCAGGGACTCGCGCCCCTCCGGCGCGAGCCGGTCGAGGGTGCGCGCCATCCCCATGTCGCGCAGGCGCTGCTCGTAGACGTCCATCAGCGCCAGTGCGCCGCTCAGCTCGGCGAAGCGGCGGGTGAGGGCCTCGACCCGCCGGCCCACCGCGTCGATCGCCGCCTCATCGATCGCGTCGGGCGCGCGCCGCTCGAAGAGCGCGTCCAGCTCCCGCAGCAGGTCCTCGGTGGTGCGCGGGGGGCGCACAGGCCGACGGGCGCCGGGCCGGCCCGTGATGTGGCAGAGACGCGCATCTTGGCAGCAGTGCCGTGACCGGCTCACCAGGTCGACGCGCCAGGGGCCGATGTGGGGCTTTGGGCAGACCAGCAGGTCGCCCGGCTCAGCGGCGAGAGGAGCGCCGTCTCGTACGGCAAGGGCCTGGCCCTCGGTGGCGCTCACCTCGTCGAGGAAGACACCGTGGCAGGCGATGGAAACCGCGGGGCCAATCGCGGCGTGGGCAGCGTCGAGCAGCTGCTCGAGTGCGGCCTGCGGGCCCCGTGTGTCGCCGAGCACGGGGGCGACCTGATGCACGAGCACGGCCGCATCGGGATCAGAGGCGCCCAGATTGGCTGCGATCTGGTACGGCGCGGCTGGCCCGCCCTCAGTGGCGCCGGCCGCGACGGCGAAGACCACGGCCCCGCGCCGCTCGCCCAGGAGCGCCATATCGCCCAGGAGCCGCCGGGTGGCGTCACCCAGGGTTGATCCCGCCCCGATATGCGCTGCGACGACAAAGCCCGGCTCGCGCCAGACCAGCGCCTCCCTGTCGCGCACCACGGCGCACCCCTCCCGCGCGATCAGCAGGGCTGGCTGCGGCGCCGGACCGCTCGCCCAGCGGCTCTCCAGCGCCGGGCCCAGACGTAGCACGTATGCCCGGCGCCCCGCCCCCTCGCCCCAGGCCAGGTGCAGGGTGTCGCTCACAGCGCCCGGCGGCAGCTGGCCCCGAAGGCGCAGGAGGTCCGCCACCTCGAGGAAGAGCCACGTCCGGTAGAGCAGATCATCGCTTCCAGGGTCGGAGCCGAGCGTGTAGCGCCGCTCTTGCGGCAGGTAATGGGCGACCAGCGTAAGGGCGGCCAGCCGCCGTCGCCACGCCAGCAGATCCTCGTAGGCGCCGCTGCTGCCCGGCGGAAGCTGCTCGGCCACCGCCTGCTCCAGGTCCTCGATGGTGCCCTCGGCGTCGCCGCCGACGATCCGCTCGCACTGGCCGACAAGGCCGGCGAGCTGTGGGAAGGCCAGCTCACGCCCGCAGGCGTCGACGATCTCGTGGAACGGGTGGCGGAGCGCCGCAAGGCCGGCCTGGGCAGCCTCGGTCTCCAGGGCGCGCTCGGCGGCGGCGCGGTACTCGAGCAGCGTCACGACAACCAGGAGATTCTCGGGGGTGGCAAAGTGGCGCCGGCGCTGGCGGGTGCGGGCCTCCAGTGGCGCCTCGCCCGGCGCGTCGCGCAGGCCGGCGGCCAGGGTGCGGGGCCAGTCCACGCGGCCGCGTGGCGGCAGGCCCTCAGACAGCAACTCGCGCGGGGCGACGAAGCTCAGGCGGCGCTTGATCAGCGGGAGGATGCCCTCGAAGAGCTCGCCGCGCAGGTGCCAGAGGGCGGCCAGTCGGCGGTACGGCTCCAGCCTCGGGTCGCCGAGGGGGCCGCCCTCGCGCTCGCTGATCAGTGACGCGAAGCGGGCCGCGTCGTAGCGGAGCAGCAGTTCCACCAGGCGCGCCTGCATCCAGCCAAGGACGGTCTGCGGGTCGGATGGAGTTGCCAATGCTATAGGCCTCGCTCACGACTAAGGGTGCGCAGCCGGCGCGCGAAGAGGCCACGCCGCGGGAGGAGGAGGTGCTCCTCGGGCGCGAAGACGCGGGAGAGGGTGTCATCGCTGGCGACATCGTCGAGCCTCGTGCTGTCCAGGAGCGATGGGGCTGGCTCGCCCACATCATCGCCGCGCAGTTCAGCGTCGCGCTCGACGAGGGCGGCGAGGTAGACCATCCGCCGGCCTGAGGGGAGGTCGCGAAGCATTGCCCGCACCGCCGCGGCAAAGGTTGTCGCGTCACCGGCGTGGGCCACCAGCAGCTCGACGGTGCGCTGCTCATCGCGGGTGAGCACCTGCAGCTGGTCGGCCAGGGAGTCGGCCAGGGCGGCGTCGAGGGCCTCCGGCCAGCCCATCCCGCCGGTCAGCACCCCCGCGAACAAGCTCATATAGACGGCGACTACCTGGGCCGTGCCGAGCTGGCGGAAGGCGCGAATCGCCGTCAGGAGGCGCCAGAAGTTCGACAGGGCCAGGCGGGCCTCGTCATGCTCGGGCCGCAGCCGGTAGCGCAGCGCGCCCTCGTCGTCCACGACTTGCTCAACCGCGAGGACGCCCGGCCAATGGTAGCCCTGCCCATCGAGTGCGCGCGTAATCTGCGGGAAGCCGCTCCGCAGCAGGCGGCGCAGCGCGTGGGCGGCGGCAATGCCCTGCTCGTCAGCGGCGAGGTGCGGGACAGGCGGCGGCACGTCGATGAAGTCGAATCGGCGCTTGAGGGCCTCGGAGATCTGGTTGAGGAAGTGGCGGTCGAAGCTGTTCAGCGTGGCGATGATGCGGAAGTCGCGCGGCAGGGGCACGGCTCGGGGCTGCCCCGAGGCGGTGGGCACCAGCAACACCGCATCCTCGCCGCCCCCGAGGGTGGTCAGCAGCCCGCCGAAGGCGGCGTCCACGGGCGCCCGGGTGAGCTCGTCGATAATCAGCCAGGTGCCACGGTAGCGATGACCCTCTGCCTTATAGAAGGCCTGCCGGACGAGCGGCTTGGGCCCGTCGGGGAGCCGCGACCCGTCGTCGGTGCCCGCGTAGTGGCGCAGCACCGCGCGGGTCAGGGCGCCATGCTCAATCACGTAGCTCAGGCCGCTGCCTGGGTCGCCGAGGCGGGGGCCGATCCCGCCGATCACATCGCGCACGCCCCAGTCCTCGGTGGCGGTCACCAGGAGCGGCGCGTAGCCGTGGTGATCCCCATCGGCCCAGAGCAGGGTCGGCAGCAGCCGGGCCAGCTCGGTCTTACCGGTGCCGGGCGGCCCGCTGAGGACCACGTGGCGCCCGGCGAGCAGCGAGCGGTAGATCCGCCGCACGATGCCGCTCTCGATCAGGAGCTCGGCGCCGAGCGCCCGCAGCCGCCGCTCCAGATCCGGCACATGCGGGAGGAAGTCTTCGGCACTGATGGTATGTGAAGGGGCAATCTCGACATCGCCAACAAGATTGGTGGGAGGGGGGACGCCAGGTGCTCGCTCAACAGGGGGTGCGGGAGCCTGGCCGGAGCCACGGTGCTGTGCTGAGGCAAACCCGGTGCCATCGGCCTCCTCGTCAGCGATGTCGCCCTCAGCGCCGGCAAGGGACCACTCGTTGCTGCTACCGCGCCGCTCGAAGCGCCCGTCGCGGCTCAGCGCGGTGGAGAGCGCAAGCTGGGGTGTCTGGCCGTCGACCGTGGAGAGGCCCTCAGCTTGAATACGGGCCAGTATCTCGCCCAGGTGCAGCGGACCGTCTGCTCGTGACAACACGGTGAAGGCTGCGTCGGCAAGAGACTTGCGGCTCGCCTCGTCTAGGGTGGCGCCCGTGGTCATCTGCGTGTCGCTCCTGGGCTGGTCGGCGGTCGTCGCATCACAGCCCCGTTTCGAGGCAGGCTGTCAGCATGAACGTGGGCATGTGCCGGGGACGCATTTGGTGCTACCACTACACGGCCCGCTGCACATCAATGCCCAGGGCGAGCAGCACGCGGCGGGCGTTCGCCGCGTCGAACTTCGTGGTCGGCAGGCCACTGATCACGCTGGCCACCCACTTCGCGGCGACGGGGCGACCGTCGAGGACGACGTACCAGTCGCGATAGCGGTCCGCCCCTGCGCCATCGGCGGCGAGCGCCGCCCTGGCCTTCGCGATCACCTCATCCCGTGTCAGCCGCAGGTGGACGCCAGCGAGCACCGCCTCGCCACGCGGGTTTGCGGCTGCGGCGATGTGCGCGGGGCGGGATGCCGCCGGGGGCACCCAGGCGCGGCCCTCCAGCCACGCCTTCAGCTGGCCGAGCTTCGCGCCCATCGCGCCGTCGGTGGCAGTAACTTCCAGCCCACTGGGGATATACGTCTCCCACCCCTCCATCGCGCGGAGGTAGCGGTCGCTGATACCTAGACAGAGCTTGTCGTAGCTCCCACCCATGAGCTCCTGGAAGACTGCGAGCACCTGGGGGCGCAGCGCATCAGCCCGCTCGGGCGCCATCGTGCGCTCATAGTTGGGGATAGGCATGTCGCCCGGGATGAGCCCGTACTCGGCGGACAGGCCGTAGACCACGAGGTCGGCGGCGAACATCGGCTGCTCACGCAGGTAGCTGCGGAGCACCTGCCAGAGCGGGCCGTCGTAGCGCTCGATCACGGGGAGGGGCGTCTCGCCGGTGCGCTTGCGGGCGGAGCATTTGAGGATCAGGAGGCGCATAGGTTCCTGTGGGCGAGCTTGCTCAGCCGTCACTATAGCACACGCGCGTGCTATACTCGCCGCAAGCGCCGCCAATGGGAGAAGTCCATGCCCAGAGTCTACATCGCCGGCCCGCTGTTCAACACCCACGAGCGCTGGTACCTGGAGCGCATCGCCGAGGCGCTGGAGGAGGTTGGCTACGCCACCTTCCTGCCCCACCGCGACGCCGGACTGATCGATCTCCAGCGCCCCGAGTCGCAGGCCAAGGTCTTTCGCGACGACCTCGCCGCCCTGGATGGCTGCGACCTCTGCGTGGCTCTGCTGACTGGCCCCGATCAGGACTCCGGCACCAGCGCCGAGCTCGGCTATATGTTCGCCCAGGGCAAGCCCTGCTTCGGCCTCACCGACGACTTCCGCTACCTGAACAACATGCTCTGGGGCCTCTGCGGCGAGGGCCGACGGATCGCCAGGGATATCCCTGGACTGATGACGCTCCTAGAAGCCTGGTACGTGGCTGACGAGGCAGTGGGGCCTATTGCACCTCGCCCAGCGCAACCTGAGCCGGGCCTGCTCGCCGAGATCGAGGCCATCATGCAGCGGCGCAGCGAGGAGTTCATCGCACAGGGCGGGTCGCCGCCTGCCACGCTGGAGACTGTCGGCTGGACCCTCGACGAGCTGTTGGAGGAGGCCGAGGACGCGGACTACGCCACGCGGGACAACAGCCGCGTGCGCGACCTGACGATCACGCGCGAGGTGGTTGGCCGGCTCCAGGCCCTGGTAGCTTGTGGCGATGCCGGGCACGCCTGAGCTGACGCGACGGGCCCGCCTGCGGATCGGCGCCGCGATTCTGGTCGTCATCCCGCTGGGCTTGCTCACCCGCGCCGACATCCCGCTCCCGGCGCTGATCGCCACCTACGGCGGCGACACGCTCTACGCGACGCTGGTCTACCTGCTGGTCGCGCTGCTCTGGCCGCGGGCGCCGCGCTGGCGCGTCGGCCTGCTCGCGCTCGGCCTCTGTATCGCGGTGGAGCTGAGCCAGCTGGCCCACGCGCCCTGGCTCGACGCGATCCGCGCCACCCTCCCCGGGCGGCTCGTGCTCGGCGCCGGCTTCCTCTGGAGTGACCTGGCTTGCTACGCAGTGGGCGTGCTGCTCGGGACGGCCCTCGACCTGGCGCTGCGGCGCCCGCGGTGACGCCCCGCGGGCACCCGAAGCGCAGATCAGCCCCAGATCCCTGGGTGGCCCACCCCGCAACGGCTACGCGGTGGTCGTCTCCCAGGGGCGGTCCGCTGGCGGACACGTTACCTCCCAGCGAGCGCGGACAGCAGCGCGTGGGCGAGGTAGAGGGCGCGGAGGCCTTGTCGGGCCTCGCTGGCGCCGTGGCTAGTGTCATCCATCGGGTAGTCGTCGGCGACCCGATCACCTTCCTGGGCGATCAGGAGCTCCAGCCCTTCGAGCGCCTCGTCCAGGGAGATCGGGCCGAGCGTGAGTGGGCCGTCGGTGATCGTCTCGCTGCACCGGGCGGCCAGCAGTTCGGGGGTGATCGACAGGCTCATCAGCAAGATCCTCTTCTGGGAACACGGTAACGACGCTGCCGGCTCCGCGCGCACGGCACTCCGCCGCGGGCCGGCGGGCGACCAGATCCAGCCTGGCGGCGGCGAGGATCGGCGCCAGATGGGGGTTGATGTCCGAGCAGACGGCGACGGGGTGGAGGGCCTGGCGAACCAGGGGCGGCGTGGGCTCCTCAAGTAGCCACTTGTCGAAGATCGCGGCGCGCCCCTGCTGGAATGGGTTGGCGATGACGTCGAAGAAGGGCGCGTCGGTGCTGCAGCGGGCCCGGTTCCAGCCGAGCGTATTGCGGCCCAAGGTCGCGCCTTCAGGAAGTGCCGGTGCGGGGCCCTACTGGCTCTTGCCGCGCGCCACGATTGGCCAGGTGGCCACCACTCCGCCGCCCCGGTGGGCGTGGTAGGCGTCGTAGAGGTTGACCGTGGTGTCGATGTGGCCGGGGATCAGCGCGACCTGGTCGCCCACGGCAAGCCCGTCTTGCGCCGGGCCGTCCCACTCCAGAATGCCGTGCTCGTCGCCGCCAGGCCGGTAGCGCACCCCAGGCAGCCCCACAGGCTCGGGGTTGCCCATGTCGGTGGCGAGGGCCTTCAGCCCGGCGTCCACCACAGCACGCCCCGCCGCTGGCCGGCTGATGACCGTGGCGAGCACGGTCAGGGCGTTCGTGTAGCCGCCCCGAGCGCCGAGCGCGTCGCGGTAGGCCCGGTCGAGGAAGACGAATGAGCCCGGCTGCACCTCGGTCACACCCGGGTGGGTCGCGCAGCGCTCACAGGTGCCGGTGCCGCCGGTAGTCACGCTCTCGATGGCGTGCCCGTCGGCGCGGAGCAGCGCAGCAGTGGCGGTGAGGCGGCCCATCGCCTCGGCTACGCGGCGGGCCTGCTCCTCCGGGTCAGCGATGTGCTGGAGGTGGCCCTCGTAGCCCTGCACGCCAACGAGGCGCACGTGCGGCAGGCGGGCGACCTCCGCGGCGAGGGCGCGGGCCGGCTCGCCCGGGGTGACCCCGCAGCGGCCCTGTCCCACATCCAGCTCGATCAGCACCTCTAGTGGCACCCCCGTAGCGGCAACGGCGTCGTCCAACATGCGCGCACCCGCAACGCTGTCGACCACGCAGCGCACGCGGGGGTGCCGCGCGTGCAGCGCCGCGAGTCGGCGGAGCTTCGGCGCGCCGGCGAGCTCGCCGGTGATAAGCAGGTCGTCGATGCCCGCCGCAGCCATCACCTCAGCCTCGCCCAGCTTCGCTACGCAGAAGCCGCTCGCACCCGCAGCGGCGAGGATGCGGGCGACCTCGGGGCACTTGGCGGTCTTGAGGTGGGGGCGCACCCGCACGCCCGTGGGCCGCAGGCGGCCCATCAGGGCGGCGATGTTGGTCTCCATCAGGTCCAGGTCGACGACCAGCGCGGGCGTATCCAGCTCGCTGAGGTGCATAGGCTTGCCCTCTCTCAGTCGGTCGCGGCAGACTTCCAGCGGAGCGACGTGCGTTGCGCTGCGCGCGCTGACGCTCCAGTCGAGCTTTTCGCGCCAGGGGCTACGCTGGCTGGATGGGCAGCGGGTGGCGTGGCACTGGCACCGCCCGGCGAACGAGCAGGCTGACGCTGCCTCCCTGTGGTGGCTGGCGCCAGCAGGACCTCAGATCAGCGCGGATCATTACGAGGCGTCGCTACCTCGGCGAGGGCGAACTCGACCGCGGCCAGGGCGTGGAGGCGGGTGGTGTCGAAGAGGGGCACAGCGCTGTCGGCCTGCGACACCAGCAGGGTGATCTCTGTGCAGCCGAGAATGACACCCTCGGCGCCCTGCGCCACCAGCCGGCCGATGACCTCCCGGTACTGCGCCCGCGACTCGGCGCGAGTGACACCCAGGCACAGCTCCTCGTAGATCACCCGATTGACCACGGCCCGGTCCGCAGCCTCGGGGACCAGCACCTCCAGGCCGTGCTGCTCGGCGAGGCGCCCGCGGTAGAAGGCCTCCTCCATCGTGAAGCGCGTGCCCAGCAGGCCGACCCGCCGCAGCCCGCGCCCGCGGATGGCTGCGGCCGTCGCGTCGGCGATGTGGATGAGGGGGATGCCCACTGCCGCCGTGATGGCGTCGGCCACCTTGTGCATGGTATTGGTGCAAAGGACCAGGCAGTCGGCCCCGGCCCGCTCTAGGCTCCGCGCGGCCTCAGCCAGGACGATGCCCGCCTCGTCCCAGCGACCCGCCGCCTGCATTGCCTCGATCTCGGCGAAGTCCACCGTGAGCATCACGCTGCGCGCGGAGTGCAGCCCGCCCAGGCGCGCCTTCACCGCCTCGTTGATCAGCCGGTAGTACTCCGCCGATGACTCCCAGCTCATACCCCCGATCAGGCCGATGGTGCGCATCATCACCCTGCGTTCCTCCACTTACCCCGCCAGGTGCCCCTCCAGACAGACCACGCCCTCGGGCCCGACAAGCGCGTCATGGATCACGCCTGCCGGCAGGTCGAGCCGGTCGCCCGCGTGGAGCTCCAGGGCCTCACCGCACGCGGGCAGCCCGAAGGTGATCGACCCGCGCACCACGTAGAGCACCTTGTGATAGGCGTGGGCGTGGGGCGCATAGCGGTCGCCCGGCCCGTTGGCCCACTGGTAGGGGCGCAGGCCCTCCGCCGCGTACTGGCGCAGCAGCGCCGCCTCGTCAGGCGCCGGCCCGCTCCACCGCGTCACCCGTAGCTCCAGCTCAGCCATCGCCTTCCTCCTCTGCCGCTTGCGCAGGGCAGCCCGCTCAGCTCACCGCGCGCACCTTGCAGCGGGCGAGCCAGATGTCCGCGACCTCGTCGGCGTAGCGCCGCAGGAGCTCCGCGCCGAACGCGGCCGGGTCTACGCCGAGATCAGCGAGGCCGACGGTGGGCACGGGAGTGCCCTCAGTCTCGACGTTGAAGCCGGTGTGGATGAGCGTGGAGGTGGCGCTGGCCGTGGCGATGGAGACCGAGAGCTTGCCGGGCGCGCCGTCGGCGCGGGGGAGGTAGAGGTCATCGCCCTTACGGGTCACGGGGCGGTCGGTCATGCGCTCCAGCAGCTCTTTCGCGGTCACGATCAGCAGGCGCTGGCGGTAGACCGTCGTGTGCAGCTCGCTTGAGAAGAACTCCGCGATCACATGGAGCATCCTGGGGCTGAAGATCGGCGCCTGGGCCTTCACATCCTCGATGTCGACCATCTCGCTCAGGTCGACGTTGCACGGCCCGATGAAGCTCACCGCCGCGTCGCCCATCAGGTCGAACTGGCGGTAGATCCAGTGTGGCGCCAGCTGGCGCCCGTCGTAGGTAATCTCCCGATCAGAAATGAGGCGTGTGAGCATTGGCCTACCCCTGGGCGGGCCGAGCAGCGAGCCGCCGCCAGGCAAAGATGAGTACGATCGTCAGGGCCGTCATCCAGAGCTTCCCAACGACCTGGCCGACGAGGA
>JAAXUL010000786.1 GCA_013336035.1 Chloroflexales bacterium | reverse complement strand
CCGCGAGGCCCTGGCCCGCGCCCAGGCAGGCCTGGCCGCGCTGGGGGTGAGCGCGCCCACTGTCGCGGCGCCTACCCCCGTGGCGCCTGTGGCGCCGGTCACACCCGTGGCGCCGGTCGCGCCCGTAGCGCCCGCCGCGCCCAGGCCCGCGCCCGCCACTGGCCCACGCCTGGTGGTGGTCGATGGCGGCGCCGTGCTGACCCTGCCCGCCGATAAGGCCGAGATAATTGTCGGCCGCGAGGATCCGGTCAGCAATATCTTCCCCGAGGTCGACCTTACCCCCTTTGGCGGCGAGATGGGCGGCGTTAGCCGCCAGCACGCCAAGATCACCAACAGTGGCGGCCAGTGGCTGATCACCGACCTCAACAGCACAAACTACACCCGCCTCGACGGCACGCGCCTCGAGCCTAACAGCGCAATGCCCCTCCACGACGGGGCCAGGGTGCAGTTCGGACGGATCGTAGTCACGTTTCACCTGTAGTCAATCCCCCCTCTCCCGCGCCGTGGGAGAGGGGGGCTTTTTGCTGCTTTGGATGTGGGGTAAGTATGGCGACGAAGGCGACCAGGCAGGATACTTCGGCCTTCTGGCACGGGCCCCGCGTGCTTCCGCTACTGTTCAATGTCGCGGGTGTTGCGCTGTCAGCCCTTGCGATTGCCGCCTATCTCTATGTTGCCCTGTCGCGGCTCACCTTCCCATTCGCCCTGGAGTGGATCGAGCCGGCTAGCTACAGCAATGTCGAGCGGGTGTTTCAGGGCCAGCCCCTCTACGCAGCGCCGAGCTACGAGTTCATTCCCTTAATCTACACCCCGCTCTACTTCTACGTCGCCGCCGCCGTCACCTGGCTCATCAATGATGTCGTGCTGGCGACGCGCCTAGTGTCGCTGGCCTCGTCGCTAGCCATTCTTGGCACACTGTTCGGCATTGCCCGTGTGCGTGGGCTCACGCGCGCTATGGCAGCCCTTGCCGCCGGGCTTTTCGCGCTGACATACCATGTGAGCGGCTACTGGTTCGATGTTAGCCGCGTCGACACGCTATTTCTCGCGCTGCTGCTGCTGGCCTATCTGCTGGCGTTCGTCGACATCCGCCCGGCCTGGGTTGGCGGCGCGCTGGCCGGGATGGCGGTCGTGCTGGCTTTTATGACCAAGCAGCATGGAGCCCTGGTCGCCCCCTTCCTCGCGGGGTACTTCCTCATCCGCCGTGACTGGAGCCGCGCGGCCGGCTTTGTCATCAGCGTGTGTCTGAGCGCGGCCGTCTTTCTGGCCGTGATGGATCGGAGCTCAGGCGGCTGGTTCTGGCTCTACGCGCTCACAATCCCCCAGTCTGAGCCACTCGCCCCACAGCTCCAGCACGATTTCTGGTTCGTCCATGTAGGCCCACAGTTTTACCCGGCCCTTCTGAGCATCATGGGCAGCCTGCTGATCCTGGCCCTGGCGCGACACTGGGCGCTCTTGAGGGGGCGACTGCTCTTTATCGGCGTCTTCGGCGCGCCCCTCTTTATTATGAGCTACCTGTCGATGTCCAAGCAGTGGGGCTATCTGAACGGGCTGATGCCGCTCACCGCCGCCATCGCGCTGGTCACGGCCGACAATGCGCAGATCGCGGGCCCCGCTTCGGATCAGCCCCCCGTCGCCAGCGCCCGCCCGGCCGTTCTGGTCGCAGGCTGGCTCGTGTCGCTACTGATCCTCTTGCAGTTCCCC
This sequence comes from Chloroflexales bacterium, assembly GCA_013336035.1. Classification (GTDB taxonomy): domain Bacteria; phylum Chloroflexota; class Chloroflexia; order Chloroflexales; family Chloroflexaceae; genus CAIWXH01. The sequence continues at coordinate 2,521 of JAAXUL010000786.1, read as the reverse complement.
CTCTTGCGCTATGACGTTGCCACCGCGATCCCGTCGCGCGAGGATCGGGCCGCGGGCGAGCGGCTTGTAGAGCGGCTACGCGGGCTCGAGGGGCCCATCTATGGCTCCGCGTCGCCCTATCTGCTGGTGATGGCCGGACATCCCGATCACTTTCACCCTTCCCCCTTGAGCGATCTCAACATCGTGTCCCAGCTGAATCCGGCGCTCAAGGAGCGGCTCGACCCGTACATGGGGGCCGTGACGGAGCCGTTGACGAATGGCTCGGTGCGCGTGGCGCTGCTGCCCGATGTGCGCTGGTACGACCAGATCTTCAGCGCGCAGAACGGCTATCGCTGCGAGCGGCTGCCGGCCGATGAGCAGCTGCGCGCAGTAAGCGGGGCGCCGGCCACCCTCGTGACCCTCTGCACCAGGTCACCGTAAGGGCAGCCGGCGCCCCGCAGAGCGCGCAGCGCTAGGGCTCGAGCGCCGCGAACCCGCGCTCGGCGCTGAGCAGCTCGCCGCGTATGCCGGCGGCAAGATCCCACAGCCAGATGGCGGCGGGGCTGCGGGGGGCGGGGGCGGCGGGGCCGCGCGGGCCGACAGGGCCCTGCTCGCTCAGCACGTAGGCCAGGCCCCCGCCGATAATAGTGGCCTGCCCGATGCCGCCGAAGGTCTGGCCGGCGGCTATCAGCTCGCTGCGCTGGGCCCCGTCCCAGCGGTAGAGCTGGTAGTCTTGCACAGCCTGGCTGGCGCAGAGGGTCGTCAGGTAGATCAGGTGGCCCTGGGCGTCCCAGGCGACGGGGCGCGTCCAGAAGGGGCCCTGGCGCACCTCCTCTGCCGGGGGCGCGGGCTCGAGGGTGGGCGCGATGGTCGCCGTGGTCGTGGGCGTTGTCGTCGTGGCGAGCACCGCGCTGGCGCTGGGCGTGGCTGTGGCGGTGCGCGCGATGGTGGCAGTGATGGTGCCCACGGGCGTGGCCTGCGTGCTGGTGGGGCGCGGCGTGCGGGTCGGGGGGCGGGTCGCGGACGGCGAAGGGGTTGGGGTTGGCGGCACAAGGCGCTGGGCGCCGATCACCTCGAGCAGCTTGCCGTCGGCGTTAAGGATCGCCAGATCGGCGCCGGGTGCGTCGCTGCGCAGGGCCTCGACGGCGAAGCGGCTGCCGTCGGGGGCGGCCATGGGCCGGCCAAGGGCGGCATAGGGCGGGGCGCCATTGTCGCGCACCAGCACCGTCGCGCCGACATCGACGACCTCGCCGCTGGCCCGGCGCAGGAAGAGCGTGCTGCGCCCGTCCTGCGAGGCGGCGGCGAAGACCATATCGCCACCCTTGAGCCACTGGGGGCCGAAGCGGCTCCACTCGTCGACGCCCTCGGTGATGCGGCGGGGCTGGCCGCGCGTGGCCGAGATGATGTAGATCGCCCGCTGGATAGGCGTGGCGCCGGTCTCGTCTACGGCAAAGGCCAGGGTGGCGCCGTCGGGGCTGAAGGCCGGGTCAGCGCAGCTGACGCCGACCTGGGCGATGGCGCGGGGGTTCTTGCCGTCGGCGTCCATCAGCCAGAGCGTGCTGGGCACGGACAGCTGGGCGTCGGCGGGGTCGAGGCCGGGGGCGGCGCGGCAGAAGGCCACGCTCGTGCCGTCGGGGCTGACCGCCAGGTGGGTCTCGGACTCGGGCGAGCTGGTGAGGTTGGTCGCCCCGGCGATGCCGGGGGTGATGCCGGGGCTGCCGCCCTTCGCGCCGGCCTCGATCCGCCAGATATCGCCGTCGAAGAGCGTGAAGAGCGGCGCCGTCAGGTCGGGCTTGCCGCCGCCGGCCGCCACGCGCAGCTGGTCGCTCGAGGCGACGATAGGCGAGCTGCGGGCCACGGCGATCACCAGCCTGGTCGGGTTGCGCTCGACGGTCAGGCGGAAGGGCAGGGGCTGGCTCAGGCCGAGCAGCAGGGTGGCCCCGGCGTCGGGCGTGTCGGCGGGGATGAGCCGGGCGCTGGTGATCGTGCGCGTGCCGGTGAAGCTCAGAGTCTGGGTGACCGGCGAGCTCGTGTAGCGCTCGTCGCGGAGCCAGCCGGGCAGGCTGACGCGGACGGCGAAGGGCGCGGCGCTATCGGGGGCGAGCGCGGCGACATCGGCGGCGCCGAGGCACGAGGCGGTAGCGCCAAGGGGGGCCGAGCCCTCGCCGAGCTCGAAGCGCATAACCACCTGCTCGTAGGCGGGGGTGCCGCTGGCGGCCACCTCGGCCAGGCGCGCCGAGAAGAGCCCGTCGGTAGGGCCGGCGCGCTGGTCGCAGAAGCTAAAGCCCGCGAGGGCCGGGTTGGGCGTGGGCGTGGGCGGCAGGGACGTGGCCGTCGGTGGTACCGTGTTGGTGGGCGTGGGTGACGGGCCGCGGGTAGCCGTGGCCGTGGCCGTGGCCTCGGGCGTGTCGGTGACCGTCGGCGAGAGCGTGGGCGACGGGGTGAGGGCCTGGATCGTCTGGATGTTGGCGATCTGCTCGCTTACGCCGGCGGACGTCAGGTCGCAGCCGGCGAGGGCCACCAGGCCGATCAGGGCGAGCGC
>JAAXUL010000154.1 GCA_013336035.1 Chloroflexales bacterium | reverse complement strand
CGCGCCAGGGCGCCGGCGGCGGGCGCGGCGACGGGCCACGGCGGGGCGATCAGTCCTTCCATTGGTCTCCTCCAGGGTGTCACGATATGCTACCCTGTACGTCGCCGCGCCGAGGAAAAGTAACGCCCTGAAACACCATCTGGCCCGCGCAGGCTGTCACAGGCCAGCGGCAACCGCGAGCCCGACGAAGGGGAGACCGGATGAACGAGCTGATCAATCTGCGTGAGGCGGCCCTGCGGCTGATCGTCGGCGAGCGAGCGGGCGAGGCCCTGAACGCTGGCGTCGCCCCGCTGCCCCCGCACGACCCAGCCCTGCCCGAAGCCCTCGCCGCCGCCCTGCGCGAGCTGAAGCTGGCCGCCGTCAGCGACGACGGGCTGCGCGCCGACTATGCCGCCCTCGCGGCGAGCGCGGCCTACGGGCGCTACCGCGCCGAGGTCGCGCCGCGCCTGGCCGGCTTCGACCCCGGGGCCCTGGCGACGCGCGCGGCGCGGCTGGCCTTCTGGATCAACCTCTACAATACGCTCGTGCTCGACGCTGTGGTGACCTACCAGGTGCGCCGCAGCGTCGCCGACCAGCTCGGGGGGCTGGCCTTCTTCCGGCGGGCGGGCTACGTGGTGGGCGGGCAGCGCTTCAGCCTCGAGGCGATCGAGCACGGGGTGCTGCGGGCCAACGCCGGCAACCCCTTCATCCCCGGCCCGCAGTTCGCCGCGGGCGACCCGCGCCTCGCGCTGGGCATCAGCCCCCGCGACCCGCGGCTGCACTTCGCCCTGAACTGCGCCAGCCGCTCGTGCCCGCCGATCGCCGCCTACGACGCCGCCCGCGTCGAGGCGCAGCTCGACATGGCGGCGCGGTCATTCGTCGGCGCCGACGCCGAGATCGCTGCGGGGAGCGACACCCTGCGGCTCTCGGCGATCTTCAGCTGGTACCGCGAGGACTTCGGCGGCTACGACGGGGTGGTCAGCTTCGTGCGCGCCCACCTGCCCGACGACGAGCGCCGCCGCTGGCTTGAGGCCCGCCGCGAGATCGACCTGGAGTTCAAGCCGTACGACTGGGGGCTGAACAGCAGGTAGCCTTGGGCAGGCCGCCCTTACTGCTGCTGCTGCTGCTGCTGCTGCTGCTGCTGCTGCTGCGCCTCCAGCGCCTCGAGGGCATCGAGGCCATCGCCCTCGGGCGGGGGCGGCGCGCTGCCCATCGGGCGGGGGTGCACCTCCTCGTCGGGGATGGGGGCCTCGGTGGGCATCACCTTCACACCGACGGCCAGGTGGCTCTCGGCGCGCCCCTTGAACACGCCTTTGGTGGGCGGCACATCGGCGTAGTCGCGGCCCACCGCGGTGCGGATATGGCGATCGCCCGTCACCAGGTTATTGGTCGGGTCAAAGCCCACCCAGCCGAGCCCCGGCAGCAGCGCTTCGACCCAGGCGTGGGTGGCGTCCTGCTCCGAGCGGTCGTGGTCCTCGACGCGGTGGAAGAGGTACCCGCTCACATAGCGGCATGGGATGCCGAGGCCGCGCACCAGGGCGATCATGATATGCGAGAAGTCCTGGCAGACGCCCTTGCGCGACTCCAGGGCCACCTCGATGGGCGAGTCCACCTCGGTCTGCTCGGGGTCGTAGGCGAAGGCCTGGAACATACGCTGCGTGATCTGGCGCAGCACCGTCAGCGGGTCGTCGCGGCGGCAGGCCTCTACCTCGTCGGCAAAGCTCGCGAGCAGGGGCGTCGCGCTCGTAAAGTGGCTGGGCACAAGAAAATCCCAGTGATCCTCGACCCGGGTCAGGATATCGAGCTCGGCCCAGGCCTCCGGGGCCAGGGCCTCGGGCAAGGGCGGGAGCGGGGGGAGGATCACGATCGCCTCGGCGCTGATCGTCGTCGTCCTATGGGGGGCCGGGATATCAAAATGGTGGACAGCATTGCCGTAGTTATCGGTGTAGCTGCTCACGCGGACCCCGGGGGTGACGGTCAGCTTGAAGCTGAGGCAGCGCTGCGCCCCCTCCGAGCGCGGCTGCATACGCACCTCGGTCACGCTCTCGCTGACCGGGGCGCTATAGCGGAAGCGGGTCTTGTGCAGGATAGAATAGTACATATCAGGAGGCGAGGGCTGATTCGACGGAGTAGCTCACATACGCCTGGTAGATCGCGCTATGGATTCCGCCGCACTGGCGCCGGATATTGTCGAGGTAGGCGTGCATATCCTCGGCCATAATCTCATCGACCTGGCCATAGTCGAAGGCGGCGCGCAGCCGGCCGGCCAGGCGCTCGGCCCGGCCAGCCCAGCGCGAGCCCGTCGTATGGGCAATAGCCTGGAGGCCGCGCTGGATGCGGTCGGCGGCGAAGCGCACCGAGCGGGGCGACTCGCCGTCGAGCAGCAGGAACTCGGCCACCGTGTGCGGCTGCACATCGGCCGTATAGACCTTGCAGTAGGCCTCGAAGGCCGTCGAGCACTTGAGCAGAGCGACCCAGTCGTTGAACTCGAGGGGCGCGTCGGGCGAGGCCACGAAGTAGGGCCGGAAGTGGGTGTCGAGGAGCAGGGCCGTGGCGCCGGCCCGCTCGAGGTAGCGGCCCACCTGGATAAAGAACCAGCCCTCGCCGTGGCTCATCGTGCTGTCGGTGATGCCCTGGAAGAGGTGGGCGCCCTCTTTCACCGCCTGGAAGAACTCGATCGGCTCGGCCTTCCAGATCTTGGCCGCCGCCGAGGCCCGCACCCGCAGGTAGAGCCGGTTGAGCTGCTCCCACATCTCCGAGCTGATCTGCTCGCGCACCTGGCGGGCGTTCTCGCGGGCCAGAGCCACGCAGGTAACGATCGCGCTGTGGTTCGAGGGGTCGAAGGTTAGAGCCTCGGTGATCGCATATGCGTCGGTGCCATCGCCCGGCGGCACGGTATGCAGGGCCGCCAGCAGGCGCGCCCAGCGCGGCCGTGCCGACTCGGGGTCCTGGTCGAGGGTCTGGGTCAGCCCCACCCCCATCAGCCTGGCCGTATGCTCGGCCCGCTCTAGATAGCGGCTCATCCAGTAGAGGTTGTCTGCGACACGTGAGAGCATAGCCTACCTACTCAAACAAAACCCATGTGTCTTTACTCCCCCCGCCCTGCGAGGAGTTGACGACCAGCGAGCCCTGCTTCAGGGCGACCCGGGTGAGGCCGCCGGGGACGATCGTGATCTGGTCGCCGCCGTTGAGGATATAGGGCCTGAGGTCGACGTGGCGCGGCCCAACCTTGCCGTCGATGAAGCAGGGCGCCCGCGAGAGCTGTAGGGTCGGCTGGGCGATGTAGTTGCGCGGGTTGGCCAGGATGCGCTTGCGGAAGCGCTCGCGCTCGTCGGCGGTGCTATGGGGGCCGATCAGCATCCCGTAGCCGCCCGACTCGCCCACGGCCTTCACAACCAGCTCATCGAGCCGCTCGAGCACATAGCGCTGTTGGTCCGGCTCCTCGCAGAGGTAGGTCTCGACATTGGGCAGGATGGGCTCCTCGCCCAGGTAGTACTTGATGATGCGGGGCACGTAGGCGTAGACGGCCTTGTCGTCGGCCACCCCGGTGCCGACGGCGTTGGCGAAGGCCACATTGCCGGACCTGTAGGCGTTAAACAGGCCGGCCACGCCGAGGATCGAGTCGTGGCGGAAGGCCAGCGGGTCGATGAAGTCGTCGTCTACGCGCCGGTAGATCACATCGACGCGGCGCAGGCCCGCCGTGGTGCGCATATAGACGATATTGTCGTGGACCAGCAGGTCGCGGCCCTCGACCAGCTCGACGCCCATCTGGCGGGCGAGGAAGGTGTGCTCGAAGTAGGCCGAGTTGAAGACCCCGGGCGTGAGCACGACGATCGTCGGGTCGGGCGTATTGGGCGGCGCCAGCGAGCGCAGGGTGGTCAGCAGGGCCTGGCCGTAGTGGTCGATCGGCCGCACCCCGATGTCGGCGAACAGCCGCGGGAAGGCCCGCTTCATCACGCCCCGGTTGGTGAGCATGTAGCTCACCCCGCTCGGCACGCGCAGGTTATCCTCGAGCACGGCGAACTCGCCCGAGGGCAGCCGCACCAGGTCGGTGCCCACCACCGAGGTGTAGATCCGCCGCGGCACGTCCACGTTGCGCATCTCGCGGCGGAAGTGCTGGCAGGTGTAGACCAGGTCGCGCGGGATGATCCTATCGGCGAAGATCCGCCCATCGTGGTAGATATCGTGGAGGAAGAGGTTGAGGGCCGTGATGCGCTGCTTGAGGCCCTGCTCGATGACGGTCCACTCGGCCAGGGTGAGGATGCGCGGCAGCAGATCGTAGGGGAAGATCCGCTCGGTGCCCTCGTTATCGCCGTAGACCGTGAAGGTGATGCCCTGGTTGAGGAAGGTCCGATCAGCGTAGCGCTGACGCTCATGGAGGTCGCTCGCTGTCAGATCGAGCAGCCGCTTGTAGAGCAGCCGGTAGTGAGCACGAGACTGCCCCTCTGCGTCGAACATCTCGTCGTAGGCAGAGTCGAGCAGGTAGCTCTCGAAGAGCGGGTGGCCAATCTCGCGTGCGCTGCGGTCGGTGAGCATGGGGTGCGTCCGAAGATGCTTCTGCCAAGACGAAGACAGATGCCTGAAGCGGTGAGCGGGCAGCGCTGCCGCAGCTTCTTCGGTTGCGCTCTCAGGGTTAGGGTATATCTTACTGGCTAGCGCCAGATTCGTCAAATGCGCAGAAGGAGAGGCGGCCCGCCGCCTCTCCTAATCGCCGCGCGGGCATAGCTACCTAGTCGCCCATGCCCTCTGCCGTGGCGGGGATCACGCGCCTGAGCATGTCCTCATCCTTGACGCGGACGACGCTCCAGACCAGGCCGAGCTTCTCGAGGCCGCGGATCAGGTAGGCCGAGAAGTCGATCTGCCACCAGCGCAGGCCGTGGAAGGCCGAGCGGGGGAAGGCGTGGTGGTTGTTGTGCCAGCCCTCGCCGAAGGCCAGGACGCCCACGATGAAGTTGTTGCGGCTGGCGTCGCGGGTCTGGTAGTCGCGGCTGCCGAAGGTGTGGCAGATCGAGTTGACGCTCCAGGTGACATGATGGGTCAGGAAGATGCGCACCAGCCCGCCCCAGATCAGGCCGCTCCAGCCGGCGATCAGGGTTGGGATGATCAGGCCCAGGGCCACCCAGAGCAGCCAGGTCTTCGAGACCCAGACTACATCCGGGTCCTTCTTCAGCCACGAGCCGTAGACATCGATATTATTCTTGTGGCTAATCATCCAGCCGACGTGCGAGTGCCAGAGGCCCTGGAGCGGGCTGTGCGGGTCGTCATCGCCGTCCGAGTGCGCGTGGTGCTGGATATGGGTCGAGGCCCAGGTCATCGCGTCGCCCTCGACTGCCAGCGTGCCGGCGATCAGCAGCAGGCGCTTCAGCCACGGCTTCGTCTCGAAGCTCTTGTGGGTCAGCATGCGGTGGAAGCCGACCGTGATGCCCATGCCCGAGATGATATAGAGCATCAGCATCAGGCTCACGTCCAGCCAGCCCACCCAGCGGTTCCAGAGCATCATCATCGCATAGAGGGTGCCGAGGAAGGGGATGATGACGATGAGCAGGACGACGATTTTTTCGGACAGGCTCTTCTCGAGCTTCAGCTGCGGCTGGACGGCGGGTACGACGCGGGCCATGGGCGGCTCCTCACTCTAGGCGTTGCGACGGAGTTACTTCTCCTCCATAAGTGTAGCCGAGGGGCTGCCCAGCCCGATAGTGTACCCGGTCTAGTCCCTAGTCACCTTGCCATTCTGCGTGAAGCATATCACACATTACGCCCGACCTATGACCACAGACATAGGCGCACAGCCGCCGGCAGCGGGCCTCCGCCCTTCACCCTTAGATCAGCCCAGGCCGTGCTGGCGCGCCCACAGGGCCGCCTGGGTGCGGTCGCGCACATCGAGCTTGCTGAGGATGCTGCTGATATGGTTCTTGACCGTGCCCACGCTGATCGCGAGACCGTCGCTGATCTCCTGGTTGGTGCGGCCCTGGGCCAGCATCGCCAGGATCGAGCGCTCGCGCTCGGTGAGGAGGGCCAGGCGCTCGGGCTGGGGCGCGGGCGTCGCCGCGGCGTGGCCCTCGCCGGCCATACGCCCGAGGTAGGGCAGCAGCTGCGCGGTGATCTCGGGGTGCAGCAGCGCGCCGCCCGCCGCGACAGTGCGCACGGCATCGGCCAAAGCCTTATGGTCCATGTCCTTCAGCAGGTAGCCCCGCGCGCCCGCCGCCAGCCCCCGGAAGACCTGCTCGTCATCGCGGAAGGTGGTGAGGATGATCACCGCGGGGCGGGGGCCCACAGCCGTCAGGCGCCGCGTCGCCTCAATCCCGTCGAGGACAGGCATCATTAGGTCCATCAGCACCACGTCGGGGTCGAGGGCCACGACCCGCTCGAGAGCCTCGGCGCCATTGCCAGCCTGGCCCACCACCTCGATGTCGGGCTTGCGCGCCAGCAGGGTCGCGATGCCCGTCCGGATGAGTGACTGATCATCGACGATCAGGATGCGGATCTTGCGCTCGCTCACACGCCCTCCGCGGGAAGCACAACGCGCAGGCGCCAGCCGCCATCAGGCAGGGGGCCCACCTCGATGCCCCCACTGAGGGCCTCGGCCCGCTCGCGCAGACCGATCAGCCCAAAGCTGCTCGGCCGGTCGCCCTCAGGCGGGCCAGGCAGCGCCCCAGGCGCGGCATCATTGGTCACCGTGACCGTCACATAGCCGCACAGGGCCACAACAGACACCTCGACCCTGGTGGCCTGGGCGTGCTTACGGGCATTGGTCAGCCCCTCCTGCACGCTGCGATAGATGGTCGCCGCCATAGGCGCGGGCAGCCCGTCCAGATCGCCCTCGAGGGCCAGCCCGACCCCGTCGCACTGGTCTACAAGCCCGCTCAGGGCCGGCGACAAGTCGCCGCTGGCCAGGGGCAGCTCGGCGTCAGCCACGGCCAGCACGCTGCGCCAGGCCTCGCGGAGCTGCTCGCGGCTGCACGCGAGCTGGTCGAGGGCCGCGCCGCCGTCCTCGCCGGCCAGCTCCTCGGCCAGCTGGAGCTGAAGGGTGATCAGCATCAGCCGTGAGCCCAGGTCGTCGTGGACCTCGCGGGCCAGGCGCGAGCGCTCCGCGGCCACGGCCAGGGCCCGCACCTCGGACGTCTGCTGCTCGATCTCGGCGCTCAGCAGGGCCAGGCGCAGCTCGGCCTGCTTGCGCCGGTCGAGCTGGCGGCGCGCCAGCAGCAGCGGGCCGCCGACAGCCACCATGGCCACCACGCCCACCAGCAGCGCATCAAAGCTCAGCCGCACCTCGCTCAGGCGGAGTATCAGCAGGGTCGCCGCCGCGGGGATCCCGGCCAGGTAGAGGATGATCTGGCGCATAGGCAGGCGCATCGAGAGCTGCCACAGCACCAGCAGTAGCCCGAGCAGCAGCGGCAGCGTGTTCGAGATCACAGTCATCACGACCACGACCACGGCCTGCCCGACTAGCCCCGCCTGGAGCAGCAGGGGGTTGCGGGCGATCTGGGTGACCACGTAGGCGAGCAACAGCAGGGCTGACCAGAGCAGCAGCGGGCCCAGCTGATCGATCACGAAGTCGCGCTGTAGCGCGGTCAGGCCTATGGCCAGGGGCACAAAGACCGAGGGCAGCACCCAGGTCAGAACCATGCTCGAGCGCGAGGTGATCACGGCCTCGTCGCCAGAGCTGAGGGTGACGACAAGCGCGGCGGCCGGGTGGCCGGCCTCCTCGAGCTCGCCACGGCGCAGCGCGGCCACGGCGCCGCGCATACGCTCGACGGCCAGCGCGGCCGAGGCCCGCGTCTGGGCTACGGTGCTCTGCAGTCGGGTCAGGTTGGTCTGGGCCTGAGCCATCGCCGCCGCGACGCTCTGCTCGGTGCGGCTGAGGGTAGACTGCATCTCGCCAATGATCGTCTGCGCCAGGCGCCGGCGCTCCTCGAGCATGACGCGCTGCTGCAGCTCGCGCAGGCCAGTGGCCAGCGAGTCGTAGCGCTGCTGCACCTGCTGAAGCATCAGCTGCGCCTGCTCGCCGCGGCGCTGCTGGCGCGCGTAGACGATCGCCGCAATGATCGCGCAGGTCGCCGGGAAGGCCAGGGCCAGGTTCCCCTGCAGCCAGACCAGAAAGTTAGAGGTCGCGATCGCCAGCAGCCCGCTCCACACGGCGTAGACCACCACCGCGAGGGGGATCCAGAGCCAGAGCGGGAAGAGCACGATCGCCTGCAGCACGATCGACAGATAGACATAGCTGAGCAGGGGCGCGGGCGCGAGGGTCTGCACGATGACCGCGCCGAGGCACTGCGAGGCCAGAAAGATCAGCTGCGCCCAGCGGGGCAGACGTCGGACAGGGATAAAGATTAGGGCCAGAAAGTTTAGCCCACACAGGCTGGCCAGGGCCCACAGGTGGCCCACAGGCACACTGAGTCCCAGCGCGCTGATCGGCGTCGCGAGCAGGGCTAGTAGCGCCACACTCTGCACCGCGAGCGGGTAAGACGCCGATCCGCCGGGCATCTTTCGCTTTGAAGCTGCGCGGTTCATGGCTATAGTGTAGCATACCAGCGTGAGCGGGCTGTAGTATCTGCGTGGTGATTATATAGCAACCTATTGGCATATTTCACCAACACAGCGGCGCCCCCTCCACCTGTGGTACAATAGATGCAGATAAGCGCTCAGGCGCGCATTATGCCGCCTGGGCGCAACGTGTGCTCAGATGGGCGCCATATACGCGCCCCAAACCCGCCTACTCAGGCGCCGAGGACCCATGCGTCGCAACGATATTCGCAACATTGCTATCATCGCCCACGTCGACCACGGCAAGACCACCCTCGTGGACGCGATGCTCAAGCAGAGCCACATTTTCCGCGAGAACCAGGCCGTCGAGGAGCGGGTGATGGACTCGAACGCGCTCGAGCGCGAGCGCGGCATTACCATCCTCTCGAAGACCACCGCCGTCATCTACAAGGACTTCAAGATCAACATCGTCGACACCCCGGGCCACGCCGACTTCGGCGGCGAGGTCGAGCGTGTGATGAATATGGTCGACGGCGTGCTGCTGCTGGTCGACGCCGTCGATGGCCCCATGCCCCAGACCAAGTTCGTGCTGCGCAAGGCCCTCCAGGCCGGCCACCGGGCCATCGTCGTCGTCAATAAGGTTGATCGGCCCCAGGAGCGCTCGAACTGGGTCGTCAACGCCACCTTCGACCTCTTCGTCGACCTGGGCGCCTCCGACGAGCAGGCCGAGTTCGCCACCGTCTTCACCAACGGCCTGCTCGGCCACGCGGGCCGCTCAACTCTGAAGATGCACCCGTCGCTCGAGCCGCTCTTCGAAGCGATCATCGACCGCATCCCCGCCCCCGACGTCGACGCCGATGGCCCAGCCCAGTTCCTCGTCACCACCAGCATCTACGACGACTACAAGGGCAAGATCATCACGGGACGCCTGTACCGCGGCACGATCAGCAAGGGTCAGCCCCTCGTCCGCATCGACCGCCAAGGCGCCCAGTCCCCCGCCAAGATCGCCCAGCTCTTCACCTACAATGGCCTCCACCGCCAGGAGGTTGAGAGCGTCAGCGCTGGCGACATCATTGCTATCGCCGGCATCGGCGACGCCAACATCGGCGATACCATCGCCGACGCGACCCAGCCCGAGGCCCTGCCGACAATTAATGTCGAGGAGCCCACCGTCCGCATGAGCTTCGGCGTCAACACGAGCCCGCTCTCCGGCCGCGAGGGCACCTACGTCACCTCGCGCAAGCTGCGCGAGCGCCTCTACCAGGAGACCGAGCGCGATGTGGCCCTGCGCGTCCAGGACACCGACAGCGCCGATATGTTCCTGGTCAGCGGTCGCGGCGAGCTACACCTCGGCATCCTGATCGAGACTATGCGCCGTGAGGGCTACGAGTTCCATGTCTCTAAGCCCGAGGTGATCTTCCACGAGGCCGCCGACGGGACTACGCTCGAGCCCATGGAGCTGGTCGAAATCGAGGTCGCCAGCGACTACCAGGGCGTCGTGGTCGAGCTGCTCGGCCGCCGCCAGGGCGAGATGCGCGATATGCACGTCCGCGACGACGGCAGCGTCCACTACTCCTACCTCGTGCCCACCCGCGGCCTGCTCGGCTTCCGCCAGCTCTTCCTCTCCTCCACCCGCGGCACCGGCATCATCAACAGCCTCTTCTATGGCTACGAGCCCATCGCCGGCGAGATCGAGACCCGCCAGAACGGCTCTCTGATCGCCTCCGAGAGCGGCGTCGCCAGCACCTACGGGATCAACCAGGTCCAGGACCGCGGCACGTTCTTTATCACCCCCGGCCAGGAGATCTACGAGGGCATGGTGGTTGGCCAGCACATCCGTGACGTTGACCTCGAAGTTAACGTCTGTAAAGAGAAGCACCTGACCAACATGCGCAATAATAAAGGCGCCGAGACGCTGCGCCTCGAGGTGGCCCGCTCTCTCTCGCTCGACGATGCGATCGAGTACATCGGCGACGACGAGCTAGTCGAGATCACCCCTAAGGGCTGGCGCATCCGTAAGAAGCTCCTCAGCGCCGACGACCGCCGCCGTGAGAAGAAGCGGCGCGACCTCGCCCTCGCATAGACATGTCCCCAGGAGGTGCCCCTTACGGGGCGCCTCCGCCCTGGCGAAGAATTCCCCCCCAAATATTTCCCCTCATAGAATTTCCTCTCATCCGGCATTAATCTTACCCTAACCCACAACTTACCCCCGTGGCCCATACTTTGCTATTGACGTCCCTTAAGAGGGAGGTATACACCTCTCCGTGTCTATGCCCCCACGAGGCCCAGATTCCGCAGCAGAATGGGCCCGCTATAACTTCTGTCCGCGCCCGGCCCGCAGCACCAGGCAGTGGACAGGAAAGGGGAGATCAATGACCAATCCGGCATACTCCAGCCCTACTACGGCTGAGTCAATTATTCTCTATCTGAATGAGATTGGCGACGAGCCCCTGCTGACCTTTGACCAGGAGCAGGATCTGGCTCATCTAATGCACGAAGGGCGCGAGGCCCGGCTCCACCTCGCCCACGACGAGCACCCGGTGCCGCCGGGTGATCGGCGCCGCCTCGAGGAGCGTGTGTCCGGCGGCGAGCGGGCCCGCGCCCAGCTGATCAACTCAAATCTGCGCCTGGTGGTGAGCATCGCCCGGCGCTATCAGGGCCACGGGCTGAGCCTGCTCGACCTGATCCAGGAGGGCAGCCTGGGCCTGATGCGCGCGGTCGATAAGTTCGACCCAAGCCGCGGGTTCAAGTTCTCGACCTACGCCACCTACTGGATCCGCCAGAGCGTCGGGCGCGCCATCGCCGACCAGGGCCGCACCGTCAGGCTGCCCGTCCACCTCGGCGAGCGCCTGTCGCGGCTGGCCCGCGTGCGCCAGCAGCTCACCCAGCGCCTCGACCGCGAGCCCACCCCCGAGGAGGTCGCCACCGAGCTGGGACTGACGCCCGACCAGGTGACCCGCGCCGAGCAGGCCGCCCTTACCCCGGCCTCGCTCGACGAGGCCCACACCGAAGATGGCACGGGCTCGCTGGCCGAGATCATCGCCGACCCGCTGCAGCTCTCCCCCCTCGAGGAGGTTAGCCACGACCTGCTCCGCGACGATCTGAGCGAGGCCATGTCGCACCTGACGCCCCGCGAGCGTAATATCCTACAGCTGCGCTACGGCCTCGGCGGCGCGAACGCCCTGACCCTAGAGCAGATCGGCCAGCGTCTGAGCCTCACCCGCGAGCGCGTGCGCCAGCTCGAGAGCGAGGCCCTCAAGAAGCTGCGCGACCCCATGCTCGGCCGCAGACTCCACGGCTACTTCGACGAGGGGTAGCCCCTAGGCACCAGACCCGGGACCGACGACGAAGGCCGG
>JAAXUL010001584.1 GCA_013336035.1 Chloroflexales bacterium | reverse complement strand
CGAGCTCGGCGCCGGCGCCGGCGCGCAGGGCCCGCAGAGCGTAGCCTCTGGCAGACTCGCCGCCAGCCTTGCCGAAGACCCTGTCACCGATGAAGACACGCTCGCCGAAGGCGGCGGGCGACGAGGTGAAGCCTTTGCCCCGCTCGCCCCGCGCCCGCCAGCGCGGCGCCCCGCTCGCCAGGTCGAGGGCCAGCAGGACGCCATCGAAGGCCAGGGTGAAGGCACAGCCACCGGCGAGGGCGACCGGCCCCGCGAACCAGGCCTCGCCGGAGACGCGCCAGAGCAGCTGGCCGGTGGCGGCGCTGTAGGCGGACAGCGTGTGGTCACGGCCTCCGGCGACCACCACCCCCTCGGCGACGGCGGGGGCAGTGGGGCCCCACGCCGGGTGCGACACACTCCAGCGCAGCGCGCCGTCATAGGCGAGGGCGTGGAGTTGGCCGGAGCTGCTGGTGAAGAAGATCGTTTCGCCATCTACGGCGGCGGCCGACAGGCTATGGGCGCTGGTGGCGTAGCGCCACACCTCGGCCCCGCTGCGCCCATCGAGGGCAAGCAGCGAGCGGGCGCCGGAGGGGATGGGCTGAGTGTCGCATAGACCGACCAGCAGCAGGTCGCCCGCCGCGGCCAGGGCCAGGGCGTAGGCGTTGGGGTCAGGCCTGAGCACGTGGCGGCGGGCGCCCGTCTGAGCATCAAGCCCAATCAGGTCGCCCGACTCGGTGGGCAGCCACCAGACGCCCCCGGCGACCGCCGGCCCAAAGGGGACGCGAGCGTGGGCGAAATCTATGGCGATCCGCCACGCCTCGTGGCCCGCGCCCGGGGCCACAGGCCGAGCCCAACCGCAGGCCGGGCAGCGCAGAGCGGCGAGGATCAGCGTCGAGCAGAGCGGGCAGAAGATGGTGCTCATGGCAGTGTCTTGCGAGCGGTCCAGGTTACGCCGCTGAGGCAGGGCTGGCCGGGGCCGACGTCGGCCATCAGAGTGCCCGAGGCCTGATCGGGCGAGGCGAAGACGGCCGCGAGCTCGTAGTAGACCCCGGTGCGCACGGCGAGCCCCGCGAAGCTGAGGCCGTCGGCGATCGTCGCCCGCAGGTCCGGGTCGGTCCATGCGCAGGGGGCGCCGCTGCTCTCGGTGTAGACGACCCGGCCCTCGACGACATCGAAGAGCAGGCGCCCGCTGGCAGGGCCGAAGGGCGACATCCCTGTGAGCGTGCCCTCCCAATGCCCATCGTAGGACTCGGCGGGGCGGGGGCTGGGTACCAGCGGCGGGAACAGGGGCGCCGCGGGCGTAGGCAGGGGCGCCTGGGCCTGGAAGCTGATGTAGAAGATCTCGCCCGGGGTGCCGCTGGTGTGGAAGCGCACCGCGTGGCCCGCGCGCTCGGCGGCGCTCGCCGGGACGCCCAGATACTCAGCGATAGAGACCTCCCAGTCGCCCGGGTCGAGGCCGCAGATCGCGTAGGTGCCGGTCAGGTGGTCATGGTCGGCGCGCCGGACCTCGGCCCCGCGCGTGAGCTCGACGCGGAAGTGGCGCAGGCGCGAGCGATCGTTCGCCATGATCAGGCCCTCGAGGCACGAGGGCGGCTCACCGGCCAGGGCGGGGTTGATCTCCTTGTCACGGCTGATCGCGACAAAAAGCTCGCCGACGCCCCCGCCCTCCAGGGCCCG
>JAAXUL010001583.1 GCA_013336035.1 Chloroflexales bacterium | reverse complement strand
GCGGCGGAGCCGGGCCGGCGGATGTCCTGGCACTTAAGGAGTAGGTGGTTGTGCTCGCGCAGGTTGTTATCGGGCTGACTGAAGCGGTTGTAGGGGAAGCCGGTGGTGAGCAGCGCGCGGGCCAGGTTCTGGGTGCGCGAGACGCTCAGAGGGCGGCCGTTGCAGCGGGCGCCGCCGCCCAGCTCGGCGGCGAAGAGCTCGTCGCGGCAGGGGTCGTAGACCACACCAAGGTGCAGCTCGCCGCGGCGCAGCACGGCCAGTGAGACGCAGAAGACCGGGTTGCCATGGAGGTAGTTCAGCGTCCCGTCGAGGGGGTCGATCAGCCACTGGAACTCGCTGTCGCCAGCCGTCGCCCCGCCCTCCTCGGCGAGGATGGCGTGATCGGGGAAGCGCTCGCGGATACTACCGACGACCAGAGCCTCGCTGGCCTTATCGGCATCGGTGACGACGTCGGCGTAGCCCTTCGACTCGACGCTGCGCTCGTGGGCCAGGCCCGCCCGTAGCACCGAGCCAGCCCGTAGAGCCAGATCGATCGCGAAGTTCAGCATACTTGGTCTGTAGCCAGCGGCCGCCCCGGACGACAGCCGCAATGAGCAGCACGAGATTCCAGCCGCCATTGTAGCAGCATACGCCGTCTGGGGAAAGCGGGGCCTTGCGCGCGCGGCGGTTCGGCGCTACAATCCGGCCCGCAATGAGCCATCCCACTGTCGCCGCTGTCATTGTCAGCTACAACACCGCTGCCCTCCTGCGCGCCTGCCTCGCCTCGCTGGCGGTCTGCCGGCTGCCCCTGCGCGTCATCGTGGTCGACAACGCCTCGCGCGACGGCAGCGCCGCGCTGGTCCGCGCCGAGTTTCCCGCTATCGAGCTGATCGAGGCGGGGCACAACGCCGGGTTTGCCGGCGGGACAAACCTGGGCCTCACGGCCCTGGGCGCGCTGCCCGACTACCTGCTGGTGCTCAACCCCGACACGGTCGTCCACGCGGGCGCCATCGAGGCCATGGTCGCCTTCCTCGAGGCCCACCCGCGCGTGGGCCTGGTGGGGCCGCGGCTGCTCAACCCCGACGGCACACCCCAGCCAGCGGCCTTCCGCTTCCCGACCCTGGCCATGGCTGCCCTCGACCTCTTCCCGCCCGGCGAGGTGCTGCCGGGACGCCTGTACGGGTCGTGGTGGCACGGCCGCTACCCGCAGGACGGGGGCGACGCGCCCTTCCCCATCGACCACCCGCTCGGCGCGTGCATGCTGGTGCGCCGCGAGGCCCTGGCGACGGCGGGGCCGATGGACGCGGGCTACTTTATGTACAGCGAGGAGGTGGAGTGGTGCTGGCGGATCCGGCGGGCCGGCTGGGCGATCTGGCAGGTGCCGACGGCCAGGGTCACCCACGTCGGCGGCGCCGCGACCCGCCAGTTCCGCCACAAGATGCTCGTGGCCCTCTGGCGCAGCCGCGACCGCTTCGCCGCAGCCGCAGGGCCGCCATGGCGCCACGCCGCCCACCGCGCCATCGTGCGCGGCGGCATGCTCCGCCTGATCCTGGCCACATGGCGGGCCTACGCAGGCGGCGACCTCGCCCGCGACGAGCTGCGGGCGCGCCTGCTCGCCTACGTCGAGATCAGCCGCCTGTAAGGAGAAAGCGCATTCCGGCTCGCGCGCCTTGCACA
>JAAXUL010000785.1 GCA_013336035.1 Chloroflexales bacterium | reverse complement strand
GGTTAAAGCAATACCCCGCGCCCAATTGACCTACGACCACATCGGCGGCGTTCTCACGCTTGAGAATGATTTCGACTGTGCCTTCCAACACCAGGAAATGGGTCTGCGGGTCGGAATCAGCCTGCATGACCATCGTTCCGGCTTCAAATTCGCGGGTGGGCTTGCCAACCCGAACCTGCTCGGCCTGTTCGGCGGGCAGTTTCTTGAGACCGGCGGTCATATACTCGTTGGCGATTTCACCGTCGGCGATCAGCGCGGTGCGGGTGGCGCGTTTGGCCAAAGAGCTGTCGTGGGTCACCACAATGATGGTCTTGCCATCGGCGACCAGTTGATTGAAGAGTTCAAAGACCGAATCGGCCGTGCGTGAATCGAGGTTACCGGTCGGCTCATCCGCGATGATGACGGGCGGGTTGTTGACCAGCGCCCGGGCGATGGCCACCCGCTGCTGCTGTCCGCCTGAGATGGCGGAGGGCAGTTTGTATGCGTGATCGGCCAACTCCACCCGGTCGCTGAGGATATCCCGGGCCAGGTTGAGAAATACCTGCGGATGCTCGGTTTGTGGGAAAGGCGGCATGATCCGGCTGGGACACTCTCCAAAGGCATGCGCCAGAAACTGGCGATCGCCCGGGCCCTGCTCCACGACCCCGCGGTGATCTTCCTCGATGAGCCCACCAGCGGCCTCGACCCGGCGGCGGCGCGCACGGTGCGCGACTTCATCAAGGAGCTGCGGGCCGAGGGGCGCACGATCTTCCTCACCACCCACAACCTGCCCGAGGCCGACGAGCTGTGCGACCAGGTCGCGATCTTCCGCTCGCGCCTGCTGCGCCAGGGCACGCCCGCCAGCCTGCGGGACGCCCTCTTCGGGCGCGGCACCCTGGTGCGCCTGGCGGGCGAGGCCGCGCCCTGGCGCGCGATCGCCGAGGGCCTGCCCTTCGCGCGCGGCGTCGAGCTGCGCGACGGCGCCCTGGCCGTGCGCCTCGACGACCCCGAGGCCGATAACCCGGCCCTCGTGCGCGCCCTGGTCGCCGCCGGCGCCCCCGTGCGCTACGTCGAGCCGCTGGCCGTCAGCCTCGAGGAGGTCTACCTCCAGCTTGTGCAGCCCGAGAGCGAGGCGGCCCTATGAGCACCATCGCCGTGATCCTTGAGAAGGAGTGGTGGGAGCTGCGCAGGGAGCGCAGCCTGATGGCCACGCTGCTGCTCTTCCCGCTGTTCATGACCGTGATTGGCCTCGGCGCCACCTTCGCCCTGGGCCTGGCCCCCGACGAGGAGACGGCCATGCTCGGCGCGGCCACGGCCGACCCGGCCCTGGCGGGGCTGCCCCTCGACCAGCTGGGCCAGGCGGTTATGGGGCGGCAGTTCAGCCTGCTCCTGCTGATCATGCCCATGTTCCTGCCCAGCCTGCTGGCGGCCTACAGCATCGTGGGCGAGAAGAACCGGCGCACCCTCGAGCCCCTGCTCGCCACGCCGGTGCGCGACTGGGAGCTGCTGCTGGCCAAGAGCCTGGCGGCGGTTGTGCCGCCCCTGCTGATCACCTGGGGCTGCGCCGCGATCTACGCCCTGGGCATCCGGCTGCTGACGCTGACGCCCCAGGTGGCGGGGCTGATCATCACCCCGGCCTGGTGGCTGATGCTGCTGGCCTGCTCGCCGCTGCTGGCCCTGATCGCCGTGGCCGCGTCGGTGCTGATCTCGTCGCGGGTGAACGACCCGCGCACGGCGCAGAGCCTGACCGGGGTGCTGGTGGTGCCCTTTATGCTGCTCTTCTTCGGGCAGCTGGTGGGCCTGGTGGTGGTCAACCTGGGCTTCGTGCTCGCCTTCGCCGCGCTGCTGGCCGCCCTGTCGGCCCTGGCGATCTGGCTGGCCGCGCGCATGTTCCAGCGCGAGACGATCCTGACCCGCTGGAAGTAGCCGCGCTACGCGCTCGCCCCCGAGTACTGGCGCAGGCCGATGCGCCAGACGAGGCGCGCCAGCAGCAGCAGCCCGAGAGCCAGGGCCGCCGCGAGGGCCAGGGTGCTCAGGCTCAGGCGCCCGGTCAGGGCCTCGGCGGGCACGGTGACCGCGAAGGCCACCGGCACCAGGAAGGTCAGCAGCCCCTGGAGCCAGCCCGGGTAGATGCCCACGGGCCAGCGGCCCGCCGCGTAGAGCCCCTCGAAGAGCTGGAGCATGTTGTCGACGCGCACGACCCAGAAGGCCGTGGTGGTCAGGATCAGCCAGAAGCTGTAGATCATCAGCGCGCCGAGCACCAGGGTGGCGGCGAAGATCAGGGCCGCGCCGAGGCCGATGGCGCCGCCGAGCTGGTCCAGGGCTACGGCCAGCACCACGGCGCCGATCGCCACATTCACCAGCTGCCAGATGCGGATCTCGCGCACGCTTACCAGCACCTGGGCGTCCTCGGGCTTACTGAGCACAAAGTCGAAGGTCCCGCGCTGCACGTCATCCATCAGGCGGTTCATATTGGGCTGGATGATCATCTGGATCAGGCCGCCCATCAGGATATGTACGCCCATCACGGCCAGCAGCTCGGGGCGCGTCCAGCCGGCCAGGTCGCTGGTGTGGCTGAAGACCACGCCGAGCCCGGCCAGGCCCACGCCCAGGGCCACGGCCGACTCGAGGAGCTGGACCCAGAAGTTCACCCGGTACTGCAGCTCGTTCATCGCGCCGATGCGGAAGTAGTGGTACATCAGGCGGAAGATGCTCATGGCTAGCCCCCCACGGCAGAGTAGCGGCGCACGCCGGCCCGCCACACGATCTGCACCAGCGCGGCGCCCCCGGCGATCCAGAGCAGCTGCATGCCCAGGCCGCCGAGCAGCTGCGCGGGCGTCAGCTGCCCCACCAGGGCCTCGATCGGGAAGCCGAAGGTCCATTGGAAGGGCAGGAAGGCGGCCAGGTCGCGGGCCCAGGGCGGCAGCAGGCTCAGCGGCACCAGGCGGCCCGAGAGCAGTAGCTCGACCGCGAAGTACAGCTCGTAGATCGCGCTGACCCGCGTCGTCCAGAGGGTGATCAGGCCGAGCAGCCAGAGCAGCATGGTGCGGATCAGGTAGGCGCCCCAGATGGCCACGGCGAAGACCGCCACCTCGAGCATAGTCGGGCTGAGCGTCGGCTTGAAGAGCAGGGCCAGGATGGCGGCGATGGGCAGCCAGAGCATGATCACGACGACCTTCCAGCCGGCGAAGAAGGCGATGTCGGCGTGCAGCGGGTGGATAGGCCGTAGCAGCGCCGCCGAGAGCTCGCCGTCTTTGATCCGCCCCTCCCAGCCGTAGGGCGTGAAGACGATGTTCATATTGCGGACGAGGGTCCAGACGATGTAGTAGGCGGCGAAGGCGCCGGGCGTGTAGCCGCCCACCTGGCCGCCCTGGGCCGCGGCGATAGTGCTCCAGACCACCAGGTAGATCACGGGCTCGGCGATCATGCCGATCATGTAGAAGTAGTTCGCGGTGCGGTACTGGAACTGGCTGATCACGGCCATCTTCGCCGCCGTCAGGTAGAAGTCGAGCAGGTCGCGCATCAGGCAACCTCGCTCTCGGGCGCGAGCGACTCCTGGGCGAAGACGTGCTCGATCACATCGTCGATGGGGGGCTCCTCGATGGTCAGGTCGGCGACGAGCTGCTCGGCGAGCAGGCGGGCGGTCAGGCGGCTGGCCTCGGCCTTGGGCACGCGCAGGGTCACCTTGGCGCCCTCGACCGCGACCACCTCGCCGTAGGGCGCGAGGTCGGCGGGCTCTTCGAGGGTGACGCCGATCTGGCGGTAGGCGGCGAAGCGCTCGACCAGGCCGCTCAGGGGGCCGTCGTAGAGCACCTTGCCGTGGTGGATGACGATCACGCGCCGGCAGAGGGCCTCGACGTCGGCCATATAGTGGCTGGTGAGCATCACGGTGGCGCTGTGGCGCCGGTTATACTCGGCGATAAAGGCGCGGATGCGGCGCTGCATAGTGATGTCGAGGCCGATGGTCGGCTCGTCGAGGAAGAGCACCCTGGGGCGGTGCAGCAGCGCGCCGATGATCTCCATCTTCATGCGCTCGCCGAGCGAGAGGTTGCGGACGGGCTTGCTCACCAGGGCGCCGACCTCCATCAGCTCGATGAACTCGTCGCGCGTGGCGCGGTACTCTTCGGCGGGGATGCGGTAAACCGCGCGCTGCAGCTCGAACGAGTCGAGGGCCGGCAGGTCCCACTGGAGCTGGTTGCGGTTGCCCATGACCAGGGTCATCTGGCGTAGGTAGGCCCGGTCGCGGC
>JAAXUL010001582.1 GCA_013336035.1 Chloroflexales bacterium | reverse complement strand
CGCTCGCGGGCGCGGGCGGCGCGGGCCGTGGTGCCGGCCGCGCGCGCGGCGGCGGCGTGGCTCATCTGGCGAACCTGCTTGCCCAGGGCGGAAAGGTCGAGGCCCATTGGTCGCTCCTTGTAGCGCGGCGTGTCGCCCCAAGCATAGTACAAACGTTTTACACTGTCAACGGGGGAGTGCAAGATAATGTATGGTATGATGGCGCGAATCGGTTGGACATGCGGCACGAGAGAGTCATGACCCAATTGCGCACCTATCAGGACACCCTCGACTACATTTACAGCTTCATCGACCCGGCGCGCAAGCCCGCGGCCACGCCCGAGGCCGCCGCCCTGAACCTCACCCGCATGGATGCGCTGCTCGCCGCTATCGGCGACCCCCAGGCCGGGATGCGCGCCGTCGTGGTGGCGGGCACCAAGGGCAAGGGCAGCACCGCGGCCATGCTCGAGGCGATGCTCCGCGCATCGGGCAGGCGGGTCGGCCTGTTCACATCGCCCCACCTGAACTCGTACCGCGAGCGCATCCAGGTCAACCGCGAGCTGATCAGCCAGGGTGAGCTGATCGCCCTGGCGGCGCGGCTGCGCCCGACGATCGAGGCCTTCGACCGGGGGCTCTACGGCAGGCCCACGACCTTCGACATCGGCCTGCTGCTGGCCCTGCGCCACTTCGCCGAGCATATGGTCGACATAGCAGTGCTCGAGGTCGGCCTCGGCGGGCGCTTCGACGCGGTCAACGTCGTGACGCCGCTGGTCTCGGCCATTAGCTCGATCAGCTACGACCATATGTCCATCCTCGGCCCCACGCTGGCAGATATCGCCTGGAACAAGGCCGGGATCATCAAGCCGGGCGTCCCGGTGGTCACCGTGCCCCAGCTGCCCGAGGCCTCGGCGATGGTCGCGGCCGAGGCCGCCGCCCTGGGCGCGCCGCTCTGGCTGGCCGACCCAGCGAGCCTGCTGTCCGCCTCCAACGGCGGGTCGCAGCCCTACCCGGTGGCGCCGCGGCCGGCCCTGCGCGGGCTGTTCCAGGTCGAGAACGCCCGCCTGGCCCTCGGCATCGCCGTGCTGCTGCGCAAGGCCGGCCTCGACCTGCCGGACGCCGCGCTGACGGCGGGGCTCGATGGGGTGCGCTGGCCGGGCCGCTTCGAGCTGGTGCCGGCCTCGCCGCGCGTGCTGATCGACGGCGCCCACAATGGCGACTCGGCCCAGAAGCTGGCCGCCGCGATCACGGCGGGCGTGCCCCACGACCGGCTCGTCCTCATCCTGGGCACCTCGCGCGATAAGGACATCGCCGGTATGGCCGCGGCCCTGGTGCCGCTGGCCGCCGCGGTGGTGCTCACCCGCTCAGGCCACCCCCGCTCGATGGACCTCGACCGCATGGTCGCCGAGGTGGGCCACCACCTGCGCGGCCCGCTGGTGGTCACCCCCGATGTGCGCACGGCCCTCGACGCGGCGCGCGGGCTGGCGGGCCGCCACGACCCGATCGCTATCACCGGCTCGCTCTTCGTCGCCGCCGCCGCCCGCGCGGCCCTCGGGCTCGCCGTGAGCGATTAGGTCAGGCTTCAGAGCTGGGCCGAGCGCGTCAGCACGCCTTCTGCTATACTACCCCCGTACGCGTGTTCTTGCGGGGAGCATCCATATGCGAGGCTGGCTGCCCGTCGC
>JAAXUL010000153.1 GCA_013336035.1 Chloroflexales bacterium | reverse complement strand
CCATCGCAGTTCTCCTGGTCATAATTGGTTGGGTGGTACCTCCAATTATCACCGAACCCGCCTTGGCGCTCAACACCACCACTTTTCCAGTCCCCCATGAATGATCCACACGTTACGGTCACACCCGGGACGTATCGCGATGTGACCCCTTCTTCCCGAGCTTGCTCGGCTCGTGGTGTTTGCGGCTTGGTCGCGTTCCAGTTCGTGTACATGGCTTTCTAGCGCTCAGGACCGCGCATTCTCGCTCGCAAGACCTTTTTCCGGTTCCGGCAACCGCACCTACGGCCTGAGCCTCCTCGCCGAGCAGCAGGGTACTATGCTAAGGATCGTGGATCTAATAAGACCGAAAGGCTGTGCTGAACTTCTCGCTGGCCGTCGCAGCTTGGCAGCGCGGCTTGGCGGTAGAGAATTGGGCGTTATAAAATCCACGTTCCTAAAGGAGCGCGGGGAAGGCCTCGCAGACCACTCCACGCCGCATGCTTGTAGCCGGGGGGGCCGCGCAGCCTCACCCTGTCCGCGCCAGAAAGCCCGCCACGGCCTCGCCGACCTCGAGCGGCGCCTCCTCCTGCACGAAGTGACCCGCTGCGGCGAGCCGGACGACCTCCGCCCGCGGGAACAGGGCCTCCCACTGTTCCAGCTCGCGTCGTCGGAAGGCGATGTCCTTCATGCCCCAGACAATCAGCGTCTCCAGGCCCTCCAGTGCCCCCCGCTGCCTCCACAGCTCGTCGAGCCAGGCCGAGGCGCCGAGGATCTGCCGGGGGAACTCCATACAGCCCGTACGCTCCTCTGGGCGGGCCAGAGGCTGGAGGTACTGCTGATGGATGGCCGTCGTCAGACGACGGCTGTCTCCGAACCACTGGCGCATCATCCCCCCGGCGAAGTAGTTGTGGCGCCGGATCAGCCAGCGCCCGATCGGGCCGCCCATGATGCTGCTGAAGGCGATGTAGTAGGGGTCGCGGTTGACCGGCCAGCACCAGGTGTTCAAGATAACGAGGCGCCGCACATTGGCGCGATGCTGGAGCGCATAGGCGATGCCGATTGGACCACCCCAATCTTGCACCACGAGCGTCAGATCGCTCAGGTCGAGATGAGCCACCAGTCGGGCCAGGTTGTGCGCATGGGCGGCGGGCGTGTAGCTCCAGTTGGACGGCTTGTCGGAGAGGCCGAAGCCGAGGTGGTCGGGCGCGACGCAGCGGTGGGTCGCGCGCAGACGGCCGATCAAGTGCCGGTAGAGAAACGACCAGGTTGGGTTACCGTGGATCATGAGCACCGCCTGGCCGCGCCCCTCGTCGACGTAGTGCATCCGCCCAGCGGTGAGATCGAGGTAGTGGGGCGCGAAGGGGTACGCCTGGCGATCGAGCCACGGGTGGTCTTCCATTGGTGTACCTCCGGTCTCGGTGCAGCCTACAGGTTGGCGACGGCGGGGATGATTTGCTCCTTGAAGACCGTGAGCGGGGTCAGCTCGGAGACGTTTGGCATGTTGAAGATCGCGTGGTGCACCCCGAGGGCGGCCAGCGCCTTACAGTGGGCGATGATGTCGTCGGCGGTCTGCGCTCCGGGGGCGAGGTGGGCGGTGCCCAGGGTCGTGACCTCGATCTCCTCGTAGGTCCGCCCCAGCCGCTCACAGTGGCCCTTGAGCACGTCGAGCTTGTGGCGAATCGCGTCGGCGCCCAGCCGGTCGAACAGGTTGCAGGCGTCGGCGTACTGCGCCACCATGCGCAGGGTCTTCTGCTCGCCCGTGCCGCCCACCATGATCGGCGGGCGGGGCCTGCGCACTGGTTGCGGCTGGTTGAGCGTCTCGGCGAGCTGGAAGTGCTTACCCGCGAAGGGCGCCACCGTACCCGACCACATCTGGAGCACGATCTGCAGCGCCTCCTCCAGCTGCTCGAAGCGCTCCTTCAGCGGCGGGTAGGGCGTGCCGAGGCCCTTCGCCTCGCGCTCGTACCAGCCCGCGCCGATGCCGAGCCGGGCCCGCCCGCCTGAGAGCACATCCAGCGTGGTCACCGTCTTGGCCAGGATGCCGGGGTAGCGGTAGATCACGCCCGTGACCAGGGTGCCCAGCGTGACCCGCCGGGTGACGCCGGCAAGGAAGCTCAGGGTGCTGTAGCTCTCCAGCATCGGGTCCTCGGCCGGGCCGGCGTACTGGATCTGGAAGAAGTGATCCATCACCCATAGGCTGGCGAAACCCGCCTCGTCGGCGCGACCGCCGATCTCGGCGAGGCGCGGGCCGATCGCGGCGTCACCGCCAGCCCAGGTGAAACTCGGGATCTGCAGGCCGATTTTCATCTCGCTACTCCTGTCTTGCTAGAGAGTCTGTATCGCACTGCTACGCCCGCCACGCCGCGGTGGCCGTGCCGAGAGCCTCGACCTCGGCCGGCGACAGGCTGAACGATAACGCCTCGGCGTTGGCTTGCGCCTGGGCGGCGTTCTTCGCGCCGGGGATGGGAATGACCTGCGGCTGCTCGAGTAGCCAGCGCAAGGCCACCTGGGCCGGGCTCTTGCCGTGGGCCGCGCCGATCTCGCGCAGCAGGGCGACCACGGGCTGGGCCGCCTCCTGGCCGCGGCCGCGGAAGGCCGGGAGCAACCGGCGCAGGCCGCTCGGGCGGGCATGTGCCCCGTACTTGCCGGTCAGCGCCCCGCTGGCGAGGGGCTGGTAGGCGATCAGCGACACCCCCAACTCACGGCAGGCATCGAGGACGCCGTTGGTCTCCGGCTGGCGGTGCAGCAGCGAGTACTCCACCTGATTCGAGGCCAGAGGGATGCCGCGACGGGCCAGCACCGCGTGGGCCTCACGCATCTGGGCCGCCGAGTAGTTGCTCACGCCCACAGCCCGCACCTTGCCGGCCTCGACCGCGTCGGCCATCAGCTCCATCACCGTTGCGATCGGGGTACGACTCGACGGGAAGTGGTGCTGGTAGAGCTCGACGCAGGCGCGCTCGAGGCGCCGCAGACTAGCCTCCAGCTCACGGGGCAGGCTGTCAGCGCGTGAGAACAGGCCAGGGGGGAACTTGGTGGCAATGACGGCAGGCGTGCCCCGTGCAAGCTCGCCAAGGCGTTGCTCCGAGGCGCCCCCGCTGTACATCGCCGCGGTATCGAACAGGGTGACGCCGGCGGCCAGGCTGGCCGCGAACGCCTGCTGCTCCGCGGCGGCCCCGTCGGCGGCGCCGTAGGCCAGGGTGGCCGGCGTCCAACGGGCCAGCCCCTTCGGCGTGCCCCAGGTCATCACGCCAATGCCGAGGCGTGAGACCTGGACGTCGGTCTGGCCGAAGGTCGTGGCGGTCGCGAGGGTGGTCACTGCAACACGCTCCTTCCACCGTGTGTGCCCCTCGTAGTTGGCGGGGGGCCGGCGCTCCGGTCCCTCAAGACTCATGCGGTCTGGATTGAATATTCGTTCCAAGACCAGCGGCAAAAAGGGGGGCGCTATCAGCGCTTGATTGCATCCCAACATGCCGTGACGGCCTCCTCGATCAGCGCCTCATCCAGCACAATCTCGCCCGCGATATGGCCCTGCACCAGATTGAAGAGCGGCGCACCAGCGATGCGCAGCAGGAGCTTCACCGGCAGCGGCTTGAGGATCTGCTGGGTCAGCCCGTCCTCGACTACCCGGTGGGCCTCGTTCCAGGTGCTGTCGCCGTAAACCTTGGACTCGGGCGTGATCATTGGCGAGAAGGAGTACTGCTCTAGGAAGCGGTAGAGGTCTTGCTTATCTCGGTAGAGGTGAAAGATGTTGCGCCAGATGCAGAAGAACCGCTCGCGCACGGGGGCATCCGCGCGGTAACCCTGGAGCATCGCTGAGTGGCTCTGAGCCTTGAGCTCCCGGTAGAGCACGTTGATCAGCTCCTCCTTGCTGGGGAAGTAGTGGTAGATCGTGCCCATGCCGACCCCTGCGGCGCGGCCGACGGCCGACATCGGCGTGCGCTCCAGGCCATTGGTGACTATCAGCCTGAGGGTAGCCGCGAGTATCTGCTGGCGTTTGTCTCTGCGCTCGGTCATAGCCCTTTTGGAATAATCATTCCAACGATAGCATCCCAACCGGGCTTTGTCAATGGCCGGAACCCTCATTCACACTGTGGGGGCGACGTGTCTTCGGCCGTCTCCTCTGCTGGAGCGGTGATGGGCGGAGGAGAGGCTCAGGCCCGTAACCGGTGCACCCCGCTGGCCGCAGGCCCCGGTCAGAAGGGCTCTGACGCGCGGTACGCGCATTCCTGAGCGTAAGAAAGTCTCGAAATGTATCTTTTGCGCATCAGAACGCGGAAGAAGCCGACCTTCCCCACATTGTCAGCCGTTGTCACCTTTTTGCGCCGAGCCCGGAGGGGAGAGGCGGCACCACGGCACCGCCCCTCCCCCCTAGGCACCTACTTCAGGTGCGCGTCGAGGAAGGCCAGAACGCGCTGGATGTTCGCCTGGCCCTCGAAGACCGGCGCGCTGCCCGTGTCGCCGTGGCCGACCCCAGGCAGCAGGTCGTACTCCACCGTCACGCCAGCGGCCTGTAGCGCGTCGGCGAGCATCCTGGTGTTCTCAACCGCCACCGTGCAGTCCTGCTCGCCCTTCTGGACCAGGAACGGCGGCTCCGCGCCGTCGATGTAGGTGATCGGGTTGGCCTGGGCTACGAGCTTCGGCGAGGTGGCGACCGGGGCACCCAGGTAGGCCGACTCGAACGAGTCCGCCGCGCCGTGGGTCTGGTCGCTGGCGGCGCAGCCTTGGGCCGCAGCCTGGGCGTCCATCTGGCCGAAGTCGGTCGGCCCGAACCAGTCCACCACCGCCTGCACGGCGCTTGCGACACCCGTGTTGCCCAGGCTGGCGTCATCAAAGGACTTGCTCTCGGCGACCGTGCCGAGCATGGCGGCCAGATTCCCGCCGGCGGACTGGCCGAAGGCGGCGATGTGGTTGGGGTCGAGCTTGTATTTGGCGGCGTTGGCACGCAGGAAGCGCACGGCGGCACGCGCGTCGAGCACGGCGGCCGGGAAGGGCGCCTCGCCAGATAGGCGGTAGTTGACGCCCACCACCGCGTAGCCGGCGTCCAGCAGGGCCTGGCCGATACTACCTGGGATCATGCCCTTGTCGCCGAACTTGAAGCCGCCCGCGTGGAGGTTCACGACCACCGGGAAGGGGCCATCGCCCTCGGGCAGGTACACGTCGAGCTTCTGCGTCGCGGAGGCGGAGGCGTAGGCGACATCGGCAAAGGCGGGCGTGGCTGCAAAGCTGCTGCCCGCGCCAAAGGCCCCGGCGCCGCCCGGCATAGCGCCGGCAGGGGGGCCGCCCGCCGGCATGCCTGCAGGCGGCGCGCCCGTGGCAGCTAGAGCGGTCGGGGCAGCTGTCGATGCTGGCGGAGCGGTGGCCTCGGGCGCGCTCGTGGCCTCGGCAGCAGCGCTGGCGGCCGGGGCGGCTGTTGGCTGCGCGGCTCCCTGCGAGCTGCCACAGGCGGCCAGCAGCGTCGCAAGGGTGACGGCGGCGAGGGTCCGCGGGATGGACGTGCGGTATCTCATGGGTCATGCTCCGTGTTGGCGAGTGACACGGCTGTCAGTGTAGCCGCCAAATCTCAAGCGAATCTGAAGTTCTTCTGCGCTCTTTCTGGAGATCTGGCCGCATTCAGAATGGCTTCAGAATCGTGTGCTACGATAGCCCCATGCCAGCACGCATCCTGGTCGTCGACGACGACCACTCCATCGTCAATGTGCTGCGGGGCTACCTGGAGCAGAGCGGCTACGCGGTGCTCACCGCCTACGACGGCAACGGCGCCCTCCAGGCGATCCGTCAGGAGCGCCCCGACCTGGTGGTGCTCGACCTGATGCTGCCCGGGCGTGATGGCTGGGCGCTGATCCGGCTCGTGCGGGCCGACCGTGCCCTGGCCGCGCTCCCGATCATCCTGGTGA
Source organism: Chloroflexales bacterium (assembly GCA_013336035.1). Lineage (GTDB taxonomy): Bacteria > Chloroflexota > Chloroflexia > Chloroflexales > Chloroflexaceae > CAIWXH01. The sequence continues at coordinate 5,973 of JAAXUL010000153.1, read as the reverse complement.
CTGCCCGCGTCGACGCCAGCGATAAGATCCTTGGGCTGGAGCTTGGCGCCGACGACTACATCACCAAGCCCTTCAACGGCCACGAGGTCGTCGCGCGGGTGAACGCCCTGCTGCGCCGGCGCCAGCTCGACCGCCAGTCGCCTACCGCACCGCGGGTGCTGAGCGCCGGCGGCCTGCGCCTGGACCTCGACCAGCGCACCCTGACCGTCGAGGGCCAGCCGGTGGAGCTGACCCGCACCGAGTTCAGCCTGCTCGAGGCGCTGCTGGAGCACCCCGGGTACACACTCACCCGCGACGACCTGCTGGAGCGCGCGATGGGCTACGCCTACGAGGGGATGGGCCGCGTGCTCGACACCCACATCCGCAACCTGCGCCGCAAGATCGAGGCGGACCCGAACAGCCCGCGCTACCTCCGCACGGTCTACGGGGTGGGCTACCGGCTGAGCGACGAGCCGAGGGAGCCATGAACCGACTGTGGGTGCGCTTCAGCCTCCTGATCGCCGGGGTGCTCTTCGGGGTTTTCTTCATGCAGTTCCTCGCGATCGTGGTGCCCCACGCGGCGGGGTGGGAGCCGCCCCACGACGGCCCGCCGGATGGGGAGATCGCCCGCCGGCTGCTCGACTTCATGGCCCTCTCGGCCATGGTGGGCCTGGCGGGCGGGGTGCTGATCGCACGGGTGGTCAGCGCCCCGGTGAGCGCGATGGCCCGGGCGGTGCGCCAGATCGGACAGGGCGACCTGACGATTGCTGTGCCCGTCCGCGGCAGCCAGGAGCTGCGCGAGCTGGCGCGGACCTTCAACACGATGGCGGCCGACCTGCGGCACGCGGCGCAGGCGCGGCGCAACCTGATGGGCGACATCGTCCACGAGCTGCGCACGCCGCTGGCAGTGCTGGAGGGGAACCTGCGGGCCGCGCTGGATGAGGTGACCCCGCTCGACGCCGCGGGGATCGCCCACCTCTACAGCCAGACCCGCCACCTGACCCGCCTCGTCACCGACCTGCGCGAGCTGGCCCTGGCCGAGAGCCGCGCGCTGCCGCTCGACCGGCAGCCGACCGACCTTGCGGAGCTGATCGCCGAGAGCGTGCAGGCCCTGGCGCCGCTGACGGAAGAGACCGAGGTGCGGCTCACGAGCGAGGTCGGCGCCCTGCCGCTGGTGGTGGCGGACCCGGGACGGCTCCGGCAGGTGCTCTTCAACCTGCTGACAAACGCGCTGCGGCACACGCCGGCGGGAGGCGCCGTGGCGGTGACCGCGATGAGCGATGGCGCCCAGGTGCGCCTGGAGGTGGGGGACAGCGGCGAAGGGCTGACCCCTGACCAGCTGGAAATGGTCTTCGAGCGCTTCTACCGCACCGACAGCTCACGCAGCCGGGAAACGGGCGGGAGCGGCCTCGGCCTGGCGATCGTGAAGGCGATCTGCGAGGCCCACGGCGGTGGGGTGCAGGCCCGCAGCGCCGGCAAGGGGAGGGGGAGCACCTTCACGGTCACGCTGCCCATCGAGGCCCCGGCCGAAGCACGGCAGGGCAGTGCCGTGTCTGTTCCGTGACCCCTGTAACGCATGGCGCGCTGCAAGAGCCTGCTGCCCCGGCTCACCCAGGGGTGAGGCTATTTGTGAACGGCGCGTGCTGCGTTTAAGCTGCTGCCGCAGCGCATGCAGAAGTTGGCGGTAGCCGGGTTGGATACACCACATGCTGGGCAGGCGCGTGCCTGTAGGTAGGTGCCACATTCTCGGCAGCGCTCCGCCTCAAGTGCACTCTCAGTGCCACAGGATGGGCAATAGATGCCGGCCAACCGAGTTGTCGCACCCGTGACCGCTTCTGGCGGCTGTGGCAGCCGCGTCGTCGCGCCGGTGACGACACCATGCTGCTGGACATAGCGCTCGACTGACTCCCACACCTGGCTGCTTACCTGGGGGTCCACTGGCTCATCACGGCCACCACCCAGCGGCCAGGTGAAGAAGAAGGGGAAAAAGCCGATCAAGCCGCCGACCATGATACGCCCGCCCCCGTCACGGTACCACTGCTGCTCGCCGAGCGTCACGCGCAGACCGTCGCCCACTGGTTCAAGCGCCAGGGTTACCGCGCTCCGCGGCTCGTCGCTAAAGAAGCCTCCGCTGCGCTGCCCCACTTGAACGATAATGCCCTCGTCCCCTTCGAGGGCCTGGGCAACGGTATCGCCCTGATCCCAGGTGTCGAGCAGATGCTGGGCAAGTGCATCCGGGTCAATGGTACGCTGATACATTCGCTGTTCCATGCTGCCTCCGTTCAACCGACTGTTCAAGGCTCAAGCGGGTGCAACATCTACGCCATCATTCGCTCAAGGGGTGTGTCAGGGGTAGATGCCACCGCTCTCGTGCCGGCAGCTGCACGTATGTGGCGCAAGCATCAGTCCGGGCGGACTGGCCGCCCCGCGCATCATGAAGGGGGCGCTGATGCGGGCTGGGATCGACGCCAAGGACTATAGCGGCCACAACATGCGCCCCCACTGTGGGCGTATGGTCTTATGTTCGAGAATGCGCGGTAAACTCGGCCAGAAACCTGGTCGAGCTTACCGCGCATTATGCGGTGTTAGGGCGCTTCGCATCAGGCGGAGTCGCACAAGACAACAGCCCAAACCTAAGGGATCGATGGGCACCGCACGGCCTGTTAGAGCTTGGGGGCGAGGAACGACTGCCGTGCGCGCCATCGACCCACAATCGCTACAGCCGATCTGGCGTATGCCGTCCGCTAGGCACGCCGGGTCGAGCGCTACCTCCGTTTCGAGGCCAGCGAGGGTCGGCGCATCGCAGCCGTGTCGAACCAGACACGGCTGCGCCGGCCGCTCCCCCGCACCCGCATGGCGCGCGTTATAACGTGCCTGCTGCCCGGCTGCCTTAGCGCCACCGGCCTGGCCTGGGGTGTCCCGGCTTCGGTTTCCCGTGCCCGACAGGTTTCGGATGGGCTCCTGGGCGGCATCTGAGCTGATTCTCACGCGTCGTGCTCACCCGGCTCGCGGCACAGGCCAGATCCGTGAGGGTCACATACCCGGCGTCGCTTGGGTGCGCGCTCTGGAAGGGCCCGTCGGCAAAACACCACTCGGTCAGCCCATCGGCGCAGATCGCCTGCGGCGTAAATGTCGCTGTCGTATCGACCAGCATCACACGCGGGCTGCCGACCTCGGCGATTGCCTCGGCAAGGGCGGCGTTGAGCACGCCGACAATGCCCGTGGAGGTGAAGGGGTCGTTCTCATCGAGCTCAAAGATGTTTACCGCCAGGATCCGCACCCTGCTGTTGGCGGTGAGCAGTGTGGACAGGATCGTCTTGTAGTTGTTCAGCCCCGTCGTATAAATTTCGTCACGCACCTCCTGCTTCTGAAAGGCCTCTGCCCAGCAGGCGAATTCGAATTCACACTTGACCACGGTCGGATTGTCGAGCGGGTCGTTCCCGCCAATATTGAGCAGCACGATACCTTCGCCGGTCTGCCGGCGCAGGAACGCCACGGCGGCGTCAAGCTGTGCGCCGCTGTAATCGTCGTGCGCAGGCGAGTCATACAGGGCCTTGCCCGCGCACTGGAGGCCGGAAGGGCTCTCGACGCCGGCGATCAGGCTGCCGGTCGACTCGCCGTTGCAGGAGTAGTTGACCGTAAGCACCTGGTGACGCGGCGAGCTCGCCAGCCGCTCCGCGAACCGGTTCACGAACCCCGGGTAGGTCGTGTTCGGATCGACGGGAAAGGCCTGGAAGCCCCAGCCAACCGAGTCGCCCATGCCCAGGACGAACGGGGCAGGCTGCCGCGCGCCGGCGGCCTGCGCAGTGTCACCTGGCCCCTGTCCTGGGCCCCACCAGCTTAGCGCAAGCAGCGTCGTCATCAGTACCATCACGAGGCGGGCGGGGGTTGTTCGAGCCATCATGTCCTCCTCTGTCGCATCCATACCAGCGTGGCGTCTCCAGGCACACCACGCGCCCAGTGAACCACGCGAGACGGGCGTTGCGAAGGTAGGAGGTGATACAAAAAGTGATATACTCACCGCGCACCGCTTCTCGCTGGGCGATTCGCCTGCTACACTAGATCGATACATCACTGCTTCGCCGCATAGCGAGGAGCTTGCGATGGCCCCGGACCTCCCCTTTGGCCGTCTGGTGCGCGAGCGCCGGCGGGCGCTCGACCTCACCCAGGATGAGCTGGCCCGCCGCGTCGGCTGCGCGCCGGTCACGCTGCGCAAGATCGAGTACGGCGATCTGCGCCCCTCCGCGCAGATCGCCGAGCGCCTGGCCATAGCCCTCGCTGTCCCGCTTGATGAGCGCTCGGACTTCATCCGTCAGGCGCGGGCGGTGCGCCGTGAGCAACCAGCCCAGCGCGACCGCCCGGCCTCCCCGCCGCCGGGTACGTCGGCCCTGACGCTCGCCGACCTGAGCGGTCGCGCGATCCGCGGCTACCAGCTTGGCGCGCAGCTTGGCTCCGGCGGCTTCGGCGCCGTCTATGTAGCGGTGCAGCCGCTGATCGAGCGCGAGGTGGCGATCAAGATCATCCTGCCCCAGTACGCCGACCAGCCCGACTTCATCCGGCGCTTCGAGGCCGAGGCCCAGCTGGTGGCGCGTCTGGAGCACCCGCACATCGTGCCGCTCTACGACTACTGGCGTGAGCCCGGCGTGGCCTTTCTGGTGATGCGCTACCTGCGCGGCGGCTCGCTCCACGCGCGGCTGCAGCAAGGGCCGCCGCCGCTCGCACAGACGCTCCAGCTGATCGAGCAGATCAGCGCCGCCCTCGCCGCCGCCCACCGCGGCGGAGTGGTCCACCGCGACGTCAAGCCGGCCAATATCCTGCTCGACCCGGAGGAGAACGCCTACCTGGCCGACTTTGGCATCGCCAAGGATGTGCGCCGGCCCGCCGACCTGAGCTTCGGCGGGGCCTTCGTCGGCTCGCCGGCCTACGCCTCGCCCGAGCAGCTGCGCGCCGAGCCGGTGACTCCGCAGACCGATATCTATGCCCTGGGCGTGCTGCTCTATGAGCTGCTCTCCGGCCAGCGGCCCTTCGCCGGGCCGACGCCGGCCCTGCTGGCCCAGCAGCACCTTAGCGCCCCGGTGCCGGCGCTTGTCGAGCTGCGGCCTGGCCTGCCCCCGGCCCTCGACCAGATCGTGCAGCGGGCACTGGCCAAGGTGCCGTCGGCCCGCTATGGCGATGTGCGCGAGCTGGCCGCCGCATTGCGCGCGGTCGTCGCGCCCGAGCCGGCGGCGGTCATCCCCGACCGCGCGGCCCAGGCGGCGCCGCCCACAGTCACGCTTGAGCTCGACGCGGCCGATAACCCGTACCCGGGGCTGCGGCCCTTCGCCGAGGCCGACGCCCCTGGCTTCTTTGGGCGCGAGGCGCTCATCCAGCAGCTGCTTATTCGGCTCGGCGAGACCGATGACCTGGCCCGCTTCCTGGCGGTGATCGGGCCGAGCGGCAGCGGCAAGTCCTCGGCGGTGCGCGCGGGGCTCATCCCGGCCCTGCGCCGGGGCGGGCTCCCCGGCTCTGAGCAGTGGTTCATCGTCGATCTGCGGCCCGGCAGCGAGCCGCTCGCCGCGCTCGCCGAGGCCCTGCGACGGGTGGCCCCCGCCGGGGTTGAGGCCACCGACCTGGCGGCGCTCCTGGGCGCCGATAGCCAGGGCCTGCTGCGCGCGGCCCGCCTGGTGCTGCCCGCCGACCCGGCCAGCGAGCTGCTGCTGGTGATCGACCAGTTTGAGGAGCTGTTTACCCTCTGTGAGGCGGAGGGCGCGCGGGCACACCTGCTCGACAGTCTGGTGACCGCCATCGTCGACGAGCGCTCGCGGCTGCGGGTGGTGATCACCCTGCGCGCCGATCTGCTCGACCGCCCGCTCCAGTATGTGGACTTCGGCGAGCTGCTGCGCCAGCGCGGCGAGCTGGTGCTCGCGCTCACCCCCGACGAGACCGAGCGCGCCATCGTCGGGCCGGCGCGCCAGCTCGGGCTGGCGCTGGAGGATGGGCTGGTGGCGGCCCTGG